>CAZQKF010000613.1:0-1501 GCA_964593645.1 uncultured Desulfobulbus sp. | reverse complement strand
CCAATGCGGGCTGGAAAGTGCACCTGCTCTCAGATACTGCAGGCGTCAGCCGACGTGTGTTTCGAACGCAGGCCGCAGTGGCGGCAGCTTTTCTTTTTGCAGGCCTGGTAGTGCTTTTGTTGCTCCAGCGACGTCGTCAGCTTATTGAACGCCATACCTTTGCAGAGGCGCATCGCAAAATGCTTGAGCGGACCAATGCAGAACTTGAATCACGGGTTAAAACACGAACGTTTATGCTCAGTGAAAGCAATGAGAAACTGCAGCTGGAAGTTGATGAACGACGACGGACTGAGGAAAAACTGCATCGTACCAGAAAGGAATTGATCCATGCGGCCAAGCTGGCAACCCTTGGTCAAATGTCTGCAGGCATTAATCACGAACTGAATCAGCCTCTGGCTGCAATCCGAGCCTATGCTGAAAACGGGAGAAAACTGCTGTATAAGGAGCGTTTTGCCGATGTAGGCTGGAATTTGGAACAGATTGCAGAACTCATTGAGCGCATGGCCCATATTGGTGATCAATTCAAGGTCTTTGCCCGTCGAACCGATGGAGATTTGACAAGCATTGCCTTGCACGGTGTTATAGACGGAGCACTGGAAATTTCAAGGCCGGCTTTGCGTAAATCCTCTGCTCAGGTAGAAGTGACTATTGAGCCGCAGGATTTGAAGGTAAACGGCAACTCCGTGCTCCTGCAGCAGGTTCTGGTCAACCTGATCGGTAATGCCGTCCAGGCTTTGAGCGACAGGCAGGATGCCCTGGTCAAGGTAATGGCTGTACAGGAAGATACACATGTTTGTATTACCGTGATAGATAACGGGCCGGGTATTCCTGCAGAGCAGGTGGACCATATCTTTGAACCTTTTTTTACCACCAAAGAAACCGGCCTTGGCCTGGGGTTGACCATTACCCAGCGTATTATTGAGGAGATGAATGGCGTGATTGAGTACAAGAGCAGGAATGAAGGGGCATGTTTTGAAATTCAGCTGCAGCAGGGGTAGGGGATGGAGGAGTTGATCAAAGTTTTATTCATTGACGATGAACATCATATCCGTCAGGCAAATCGTCAGACCCTGGAGCTGGCCGATCTTGAGGTTCTCTGTCTTGAAAATGCAGAAGAGGGGTTGAAGGTTATAGGTACAGACTGGCCCGGAGTTGTGATCTGTGATATCCGCCTGCCGGCCATGGACGGCCTTGAATTTTTAGACAGGGCAGTCCGTATTGATCCGGATCTGCCGGTGATTATGATAACCGGTCATGGGGATGTTTCCATTGCCGTTGCTGCCATGCGCAGCGGGGCCTATGATTTCATCGAAAAACCCTACGCCTCTGAACGACTGGTTAAAACCGTGCGCCGGGCTTTGGAAAAACGTTCACTGACCCTGGAAAACCGGAATCTACGCACGGAACTTGAGGCGCACAGTGCGCCGGGCCCGCGGATAATCGGCCGAACTCCGTCCATGCAGCAGCTACGGGCAACCATTGCCCAGATTGCAGACACCGG
>CAZQKF010000612.1:0-1546 GCA_964593645.1 uncultured Desulfobulbus sp. | reverse complement strand
ACAAGCTGCCCTGCACCGGGAACCGCTGCAGTTTGACAATGTAACTCCGTCACAGCGAAGTTATAAATAAGGGCCGACAATCATTATTGAATACAAGCAGGTATGCATTTCTACGCGGGAGCGTGGAAACGAGATGTTATCAGGCTACCTTAAACCCTCTGAACTGAAATAATGTAGAAAAATATCTCATGGCTGCAAAAACAATACAAATAACCGTAAAGATATGGCGCCAGACTGGACCAGAAGTTGACGGAGCATTGGAAACCTATAGCCTGACCGACATCAGCACGGACATGTCCTTCCTGGAAATGCTGGATGTACTCAATGATCAACTGACCATGAAAGGCATTGAGCCGGTGGCCTTTGACCATGATTGCCGGGAGGGCATCTGCGGCATGTGCGGCGCAGTAGTTGACGGTGTTGCCCACGGCCCTGAGCGGGAGACCACGCTCTGCCAGCTGCACATGCGTCATTTTGAAAACGGCCAGACCATCTGTATTGAACCCTTCAGGGCCAAAGCCTTTCCGATTATAAAAGACCTGATTGTAGATCGCTCTGCCTTTGACCGCATCATTTCGGCAGGTGGTTTTATATCGGTTAATGCAGGATCCGCCCAGGACGGCAATACACTGCCGGTTGCCCAGCACCAGGCCGAGCAGTCCATGGACGCTGCCGCCTGCATCGGCTGCGGTGCCTGCGTGGCAGCCTGTCCCAATGCAGCAGCCATGCTCTTTGTGTCAGCTAAAATATCCCAACTTGCTCTGCTGCCTCAGGGCCAGGCTGAACGCAAACGTCGCGCCCTGTCCATGGTCACCACCATGGACAGCGAAGGATTCGGCAACTGCGGCAATGAACGTGAATGTGAAAATGTCTGTCCAAAGGGTATCTCTATCCGCAATATTGCCCGCTTAAACCGGGAGTATCTGCGTGCGGCCCTCGCTGCAGACGAATAACTGCGAGAAACGTTATATCAGCTCTGCTTCGACCACAAAACGCTGCTGCGTACCTGGAAGAACTGCATTAAAGGGGAAGCAGGTCACCAGAACCAGTCTTGGGACCGGCAATTGACTGAAATAAAGGTCCTCAGCTTTTCGTACTGATGCTGAAAAAATCCTGTACCTCCACTGCACTCCGTTTCTATCCTCCAAAGTCAGGATATCGCCTGTCTTCACCTGATGTAAAAATCGAAAACTTGTATCCCGGTGTCCCGCCAGAATACAGGTTCCTTTTTCGCCGGGTTCGGCACCTTCTGCAAGCAGGCCCGGGCCAAAGGCCAGGGTAGCCCCGGCCTGGCCTGCAAGCACAATTAAATCCTGATCGTATTGTTCTACCGACAACCGGGCAACAGGCCAGGTATCAGCCCAGGGCCAGGCCTTGACATGCTGCCCATGGGCAAGAGTCTGTCCCCAGGCGTGCCTGAGCAACACCTGGGCAAGCCCTGCTTTGGCATATATCCAGACACTGCTGGTGCAAAGCAGACCGCCGCCGACCAACAGCAGGATACTCATCAACCCAAGCCTTTTTTTCATTGCTGCCTCCGCAGCAG
>CAZQKF010000611.1:0-1550 GCA_964593645.1 uncultured Desulfobulbus sp. | reverse complement strand
ATCAGGCTGCCTCCGCAGCGGGAACGCAGCATGACGGATCGTGGCCTGGAACTGAAGGGGAGAATAGGGCAATGCGTGGGTATTCCGGTATCTGTCGGTATTGCCTCGACCAAGACCCGGGCCAAGATTGCCACCTTGGTTGCCAAGAAGTATCCGGGCTATGGCGGGGTGTTTGACCTGGAAAGCTGCCGGAATTCGGACGCCGTGCTGGCCAGCATCAAGGTTGGCAAGGTATGGGGAATAGGCGGCCGTTCAGTCGGCAAGCTGGCAGGGAAGGGGATTTATACTGCTCTGGATCTGAAAAACAGTGACGAGCGAATGATCAGAAAACTGCTCAGCCTGCCGGGAATGAGGACAGTTATGGAACTGCGCGGACAGTCCTGTATTAATCTGGAAGATTGTCCACCGGCCAGGAAATCCATAGTCAGTTCCAGATCGTTCCATAAGCCGGTGACTGAATTGCAGGATTTGAAAGAGGCTGTTTCAAGTTACATTACCATTGCAGCACGCAAACTTCGTGACCAGGGGCTGGTTGCAGCCAACCTGCATGTCTTCCTCTCCACCAGCAGATTTCGTACCGACATTCCGCGTTTTTCAGAATCCAGGATGATACCTCTGGCACAGTCAACATCCTCCACACCGCTATTGATAAGGGGGGGAATGCGGGAGTTAACCGATTTGTACAGGCCCGGCTACCTCTTTAACAAGGCCGGTATCATGCTTACCGGGCTGAGTTCGAGAACAAGACAACAGCTGAATCTCTTTGCAGCGTCTGAAGAATCCGGAAGTGAATCAATAATGAAGGCCCTGGACCAGGTCAACGACCGATGGGGCAGAGATGTGCTGCGCTATGCCTCATCCGGACTGATCCGGGAATGGAGTATGAAGCAGACAAGGAAGTCTCCCGCGTATACAACCAGTTGGGGGGAGTTGCCGGTGGTTGGGGCATTGAAATTACGGACGTAAACGGAATAGCATGAAAACTATAGGTCTTTTGTGTGTGTTAACTACCTGGAGTGAACCGGTTTCCAGTATTATATCTTTATTCCGCACCACCGCCGTACTGTCCCATGCCCCGGTCAATGTCTACCATGGGATTGACTCTGTCCATTACCTGCGCTGCAGGATCTACATTGTACATGATTTTATCTGACGGATTGTTGAGATCATATTTATATCGTGTACCTGTAGTACTTTCATACGGGTATTCTTCGTTTCTTTCAGCCTCGTTCTGTCTCTCTTCCTGGTTATAACTTGATTCCTGTATATCGTCTGCAGTATTGACGTTGTTCAAAGCAAATGCAGGTGTAGCTATCATCAGCACACTTGCAGCTATCAGTATTTTATTCATTTAAAATTACCTTTTAAATTTGAGTGGTTATTTTTGATGCGGCATCAATAAAGAGCAGGCGCAAACTACACAATGAGATCATGCGGCTTTTCTGAACTGGATCGGTGACTTGCCTGTCCATCTCTTAAAGGAGCGGGAAAAGGTGCTCAGCTCTGAAAAACCAAGCAGGAATGCAACCTCTGTCAGAGTAATTTTTTTG
>CAZQKF010000610.1:0-1551 GCA_964593645.1 uncultured Desulfobulbus sp. | reverse complement strand
AGGCCCCAATAATCAGATTCTGTTCACGCACCTTGGTGAACAGCTGATTGAGAAAGTGCCCGGGCTCTGCCATTTCCGGGATCAGCTTGACGGCGTCGCCCTCGATAATGATCTTTCCTTCCATACCCTTGTCTGCCATGTCCAGTGCATTGAGCAGGACATGGACAAAGCACATGGCATCACCGCGAAATGCAAAAAATATCGTCTTATTCATATACATAGCCTCTTTTGTACCACGAATTTATATCTGTTAAAAGGTGAAAAATTCCGGAAAGTTCAAGTATGTTGACGAAAACAGGAAGTTTTCAGCCGTTAACAGAGCAAAAAAAACCTGCCTCCAAAGACAGGAGACAGGCGCTGGAGGAAATTACGCCTCTTCAAACTCTTCTTTACCTGCCCCGCAGACCGGACAGGTCCAGTCATCGGGTACATCTTCCCAGGCAGTGCCCGGGGCTACATCATTTGCAGGATCACCTTCTGCGGGATCATACTCATAACCGCAGACAACACATCTTTGTTTCTTCATTGTACTGTCCTTTACTGGTTCTGGTTTGTCTGCTGCCGGGGCGGCGTCGCCTTCTGCGACAGAGCCGGGACCGGCCAGCGGTTTAAAAGCGGCTTTCGAGGCCCCGCAGACCGGACAGCGCCAGTCATCGGGGATATCCTTAAAAGCTGTTCCCTTTTTAATTTTGCCTTTGCGTTCACCTTTATCGGGATTGTAAATAAACCCGCAGTTCACCATCTGGCATTGAAACATTTCTTCCGGTTGAACCATGATAGTATGTCCTTTAAATTCCTTCTTCTACTGTAGATCCCGGTCCGGCCAGGGGCCTGAACATCTTTTTACCGGCTCCGCAGTTGGGGCATTTCCAGTCCTCGGGCAGATCGGAAAACGAGGTTCCCGCAGGAACCTTGCGCCGTTTATCTCCCCGGTCCGGATCATAAATGTAGCCGCAGTCAATGGTTTGACATTGGTACATATCCTCGGGACGAGCCATTATCAGGACTTCCAGTTGCCGTGCAGATTACAGTAGGCACGACCGGTAACCTCGGCGGCATCAACACAAAATTCTGCTTCCGGGGTGTCACCGGGTTTAAGAACCTGACGATAAACCTTGCCATCGGCAATCAGCTCAATCCATTCAATCCAGTGCTTGTCTTCCATGGGATGGGCAACGGAGCCAACCGCTACCTTGTAGCCGTTATCAGTCTTGGTGACAACAGGAACGTGTTTTTCCTGAGCAGCATCAACGGTGTTTTCAGCCATCAGATCCATGGGCTGGCCACAGCAGACAAGCTCACCGGCTCCGGTGTGCATAACTTCAACAATATTTCCGCACAAGGGGCATTTGTATACTTCGTTTTTCTTGGTCATTACAGAGTCTCCTTAAAATTTTTGGTGTGCCTGCATACCGTCAGGCGAAACGCAGGCACATGCCTCTTATCAGTCGTTATGTTTTGCCAGGTATTCAGCCACACCTTCAGCAGTCGGGGTCATGGCATCATCACCCTCTTTCCAGTTGGCCGGGCAGACATCACCGTGGGATTCAT
>CAZQKF010000609.1:0-1561 GCA_964593645.1 uncultured Desulfobulbus sp. | reverse complement strand
AGGCGCCTCTCTTGAGTTCGACAGCGACGAAGATGAGAAAGATGATGCCGACAAAGCTTTCAGCCGAAAAAAGTGCTGGGTTGGCAACTGTCTGACAAATTGATGCTTGCATCAGGCTTGTTCCTCCAGTCGTTTAAGAAGATCAAAGATATAATCTTCCTTCCTGGTACTGGCCAGATTGTAATCATGGGAAAACTGAATGGCCCCGAAGTTGCAGCTCTCTATACAGGTACCGCAGAGGCTGCAGGTGGTAAAATCGAGATGATACTTGGTCAGCGATTTCTTTTTAGCACCCTCTTCTTTTGCACCGGCCAGGCTAATACATCCGGAAGGACAGCCGCGCTGACACATACCGCAGACTATACACTTGGGTTTGCCGGTTTCTTCGTCTTTAACAAGCTCGATATGTCCCCGATACCTTGGAGTCATCTCGGGGACAACCCACGGGTACTGTTCCGTAACCACCGGTTTGAAAAATTCCCTGGCAGTGATGGAGAGTCCTATCAGCAAACTCTTGCTCCCGCCTATGATATCGTTCCAATATTCACTCATGATCTGATCAAGTCCTTGAGTTTATTCTATGTCTCTTTATTTCAGGTCGCAGCCTGCTTAGAAGATCTTGATAAATGCTGCCGTGATCAACAGGTTGACCAGGGAAAAAGGAATCAAAATTTTCCACGACAGATTGAGCAGTTTATAGATCTGTGTTCTCGGGAAGGTCCATCGAACCCAGATCACAGTAAATAATAGAATGTAGATTTTAATCAGGAACCACCAGACGCCGGGGAACATGCCAAACGGACAATCCCAGCCGCCCAGGAACAAAATGGTGATCAGGCAGGCCCCGATAACCATGTTCAGATATTCGCCCATCATGAACAGGCCAAACCCCATGGAGCCGTACTCGGTCATGAAACCGGCAACCAGCTCGGATTCAGCCTCAGCCATGTCAAAGGGAGCCCTGTTTGTCTCTGCAATTGAGCAGATAAAGAAGATGATAAAGGAGATGGGCATGAAGATGGATTTATCAAAGGCAAAGATGTTCCAGTGCCAGAAACCACCCTGCTGATGGACGGCAATGTCCTGTAGATTCACGGATCCGGTGATCATGACAATGGTAATAACCGTGACCAGCATGGGCACTTCATAGGCCAGGTTCTGGGAAACAGATCTGGCAGCTGAGATTACAGCATACTTGTTGCCCGATGCCCAGCCGCCAAGCAGAATGGCTATCATGCCTATTGAGGCCAGGGCAAACAGAAGCAGTACTGAAAGTTCCATGGAGCGGGCCTGGATATTACCGGCAAAGGGAATAACCGCAAACGAGGTAAGGGCCGGGATCATAGCCAGAATCGGTGCGACCCGAAACAAGATACCGTCAACCCCGGTCGGAACCAGCAGCTGTTTGGACATCAGTTTCAGTCCGTCAGCCAACGGCTGCAGTAATCCCTGGATGCCGACTTCCATGGGGCCGGTACGTCGTTGAATACGTCCTGCGCCTTTTCGCTCACACCAACCGAGATAGGCGGCATTGAGACCGGCAAAGGCCATTATGCCTACC
>CAZQKF010000608.1:0-1561 GCA_964593645.1 uncultured Desulfobulbus sp. | reverse complement strand
CGCAATATATTATTCCCAAACCGTTTGATCCGCGCCTGCGGGAAACGGTAGCCGGAGCCGTCGCCCAGGCCGCGATTGATACCGGGGTTGCCCGGCTGAAATAATCCTTACCAGCCTGCCAATGTTTGCCCGTCTCTATCTGTCCCGGCTTCTTCCCCAATGTCTGATAACACTGGCAGCACTGCTGTTCACGACAGTCGTGCCAGCCGACATTAACGATGACAAGCTCAGCGCCCAGATCAACTATGCCTACGCTAATTATCTCGGCACCGGCATCTATAGTGCCGCTGACCGTGCGGTACAGATTTATCACATGCCCTTCTCTATCGACTATAGTAAACCTGAGCCGCCCCGTTATGGCCTGACATTTCGTCTCCCGGTCACCCTTGGTTTTATCAACTTCAAGCTCAAAGAAATCGTCGATGCCGGCCTGCCAACTCGCATCGAAACCCTGACTTTTGTCCCTGGGCTGGCCTTTGCTTTTCGTCTTCGTGAGAACTGGATGGTCACACCCTTTGCTGACCTCGGTATGGGTTACGATTTTGCTACCAATCTACCCGCCTGGGTTTATGGCGCCGGCGTTAAAAGTCTGGCGATTTTTGATCTCGGCAAAATAGATTTTACGCTTTATAACGAATTTCTATTTGCCGGTAATACAACAGCTGATAACCGGGGAACCAATGATTTCAGTCGCCTGGAAACCGGCTTCAGCTTGCAAAAACCCTTGCCCTGGCGATTGTGGGATAGAAAAACTGCACTGCGGCTTTACTATGTCAACTTCATGTACACCAATAGTCTGGAGTTCCTGCAGTTTGCCGACAACTCATATGAAATCTCCAGCCAGAACGAAGTCGGCATCACCTTTGATACCGATCCGGATATGCGCCTGTCAAAAATTGGCTTCAGTGGCATTGGCCTGGGCTACCGCTACGGCAACAAAATCAGTGTTTACCGCCTGGTCTTTGGGCTGCCGTTTTGAGTCTAAATATGAAGGTGAAAACATCCGCTTGTGCTAAATTGAAAATAATATTTTAACCACAGAGGTCACGGAGGATCACAGAGAAGATTTTTTTGGTATTCGTAATTGTTCAGATCATACTGCGGGATAACGGCCATCACGATATAAAACAGGACCTACATATTTATAAGGCTCTGAATTAGTCCCTGTTTCATTAATAAGCTCTGTCTACCTCTGCGTCCTCTGTGGTTAAAGTTCTTTTGAATTCAGACCGATGTTTGTTGAAGGCCTTCACGGTAGGCGCTGGGTGACATGCCCTGCCAACGTTTAAAAGCACGGGTGAAATTGCTGGGTTCGGAAAAACCCAGCAGGTAGGTTATCTCGCTGATCGACAGACTATTGTCCCTGATATAGTTTTCAGCCAGTTCGCGGCGGGTATCTTCCAGCTGTGTCTTAAATGTTGTGCCTTCTTTTTTCAACCTGCGTTGCAAACTACGTAGACTGACGTTTAACAACGATGCCATTCGCTCTTCATTAATATGGCCTGAAGGCAATAGTTCCAGCAGGCGCGCACTCACCTGAGCGCTGAGTATGCCTTTATCC
>CAZQKF010000607.1:0-1581 GCA_964593645.1 uncultured Desulfobulbus sp. | reverse complement strand
GCCAGCGGACAAGTGCTTCAGCTGTTGTTGATTTACCGGTGCGTACATCAACCTGCGGCTGGAAGTAAAGAAGAAGTTCATCTTCCTGCAGGGCCTGTCTGAGTTCTCCCATCAACGTCAACCGGCGTGGGCTGTAGCGGTCAAGTTTTGGTGAATAGATCGCATGTCCGTTTTGCTGCTGTTTTGCCGCATACATGGCTACTTCGGCCCGTTGGATCATGGTATCCACGTCCCGGCCGTGTTCCGGGCAGAGGGCAATACCCATGCTGGCCTGCACCTCAAGAGACATTCCTTCCAGGTTAAAGGGAATGGTCATGGATTTTGTGATTTGCATCAGAAATTCTTCAAGAGCCTGCATGCTTTCGTCCTGAGTGAGTAGGATGGCAAATTCATCACCACCCATCCGAGCAAGGGTATCATTTTTATTGACGACACCGGTTAAGCGCAGCGCAACCTGTTTTAATAGGCGATCACCTGCAAAATGGCCCAGGGTATCGTTAATTTCCTTGAACCGGTCAAGATCCAGTATAATCAGGCCAATCTTGTACTGGTGATGAATCGCGGTTTTGATGGCCTGTTTAAGGCGGTCATGCAGCAGCACCCGGTTGGGGAGTTCCGTCAGGCTGTCATGGGTGCTTTCATACATGACTTTTTGTTCAAGAGATGCCGTCTGGGTGCGCAGTTCTTCGGTCTGGTCTACGATCAAGGCGTTAGCCTTGTGGGCCATGACTGATCCTACATATTGGCCCCATATAAGAAAAATAAAGGGCAGCGCATCCAGCAGCCAGAGAACGGGCTGCGTCTTTTGGACAGTGTAAATACCTTCCAGGCTTATTGAACCGGTGGAGATGTAACTGTTGACGGCAGTTGCAACCAAGAGGGCGGCAAGAGATATGACCAATCCAGAAACAGCATGCCTGTTAACGGATGACTTAAGGACACGGATATTATTTTTCAGGCCTATTTTGTCGCTGTTCATGCTGATTATTGGCAATAAAGTTATAGAGCAGGACTCTATGGGGCATTGTCTGCAGCAGATATATACGTTGTCGGCGACAGATAGTTATATGTAAAGTATAGAGGCCTGCAAAAGAAAAGGCAAAGAAAGAAAAATTCTATTGAAAACCCGGCAAACGTACTCTCAGCCGGGTTTGAAAAAAATGATAGGCTTCGTGAATGGTACTAAGAATGAAACGAACCTCAATATCCTTGCTGCAGGGCAATTCCCGAGCTGCTTCAACAGGACTTGCAATCCTGGCCTGCCTGCTCTGGTCAACAGCCTTTGTAGGAGTGAAAATCGGGTTGCGTTATTCAGATCCTTTTTCTTTTGCCGGGATCCGTTTCATGCTTGCAGGCATTTTATTGGTACCCTTCTGGTGGAAACGACGGCCGGGATTTAAGGTTGTTCGTGAGAATTTCAAGGTGATTTTTCTGGTCTGCTTTTTTCAAACGTTTATCATGTACGGCCTGTTTTATATGGGAATGACCATGGTCTCCGGAGCCCTGGCCGCGATTATGATCGGTGCCTCACCGCTCACTGCAGCAGTTGTTTCGCATAGGTTTATGGCCAATGACGTGATG
>CAZQKF010000606.1:0-1581 GCA_964593645.1 uncultured Desulfobulbus sp. | reverse complement strand
TTCCCGGGTAATGCCGACAATGAGCACGTCAGATGGAAAGGCACAGTCCATGACCCGGCAGTTGCACAGAACCGAGTCTTCCTTAATCCGGTATTCAAACAGTTTTGCCCGTCCCTCGGCAAAATACTCGACGTCAATGGCATCGGGCACGGAAATAATACGAAAGATATCCTGGGTGAGCAGCTGTTCCGGCCAAATAATGGTGTCAATGTCGTAGCGGGTCTGGTAGCGGTTCTGCTTGGGGGAGACCAGATTCCGGTAAAGCTCCATAGTTCGGACAAAACAGATGGTTTCTGTATCAACGATTTTCTTGACGGTCCAACAGGCAACAATATTGGCTTCATCAAGCTCTGCGCAGGCAATAAACAGCTCGCATTTTTTTAAATTAGCCTGCTCCAGAGCATCGACATCGGCACCACTGCCGCTGACAAAACTGATATCCAGGCTGTTGAACTTATCCGGCAGCCTGTCCAGATCATCAATAACAGTAACACTATGTTCCTGGTATAGACGCAGGGCAACCATGTAGCCCAGTTCAGTCGCTCCATAAATCAGGAGATCCATACAACAACCTTCCTCAACGCCTAACAGGCTTTATTCTATTACTCTGGTAATGCAGGATACCGGGCCGAAAACAATCATCGGGATAGCCCATGGCTACCTGCAGGACAAAACAACACTTCTGCTACATTACCTGATTGATAATACAAGAAAACAAATAGAGCAACTCCCGCCGGCGGCAATTGCTCTATTTATTGTATACGAAATGCTGCCTGAAAACTCAGACAGCACATGGGATAAGGATCAGGTAAAGGGATTAAAAATAAGTACCGGGCAGGGTGCCTTTTTCACCACCTGCTCTGCGGTTGATCCCATCAGAACACGTTCAAGCCCCTTGGTACCATGGGTGCCGATGATAACCATGTCCGCCTCTTCAAGCCTGGCAAAGTTAATAATTTCATCACTTGCCGTACCGACGACAACCTGGCCGCTGACGCCATGCTCCCGGTCTGCATAATCTTTGACAAGTCCATCCATCCGCTCTTCGGCCTGCTGTTCAAGATCCTTGGTCATACCGATAAACGAGGGATGGACGAGCATCATATCATAGCCCTGGAAATCGTTGATCACATGAAAAAAAAGAACTTTTGCACTCAGCTGATCTGCAATGGACATACCATAGTCAATGACCTTGTCCATGCTGCTGGAAAAATCTACCGGGATTACGACTTTGTTGATTACGGCCATGATGTTCCTCCTGTCTGTGATTATCTGTCTTCGGACTGTTCCGAAGTTGTATATATATGTCCCTTCAACATCCTTACGGAATGTATGCCCTCTCTTAGTAAAAAGTTGTCACGTTTCTGTTCTTGTCAACAGTAGATTTCGTTTTAATACATGCGCCTGCGAAACATGACGGCTGCCGTGCTCAGGGTAACAATGCCGATTACCGCCATGGGCCAGAACTGTGACCATAACAGATCAAACGAGGCGCCCTGGAGAAAGACCGAGCGGACAATGATCAGAAAATAACGCATCGGGTTGAGATAGGTGAGCCACTGCACCAGCTCGGGCATGTTT
>CAZQKF010000605.1:0-1603 GCA_964593645.1 uncultured Desulfobulbus sp. | reverse complement strand
TTCCGGCATCATTTTTATGGGGAAACTCTTTCTTGACCAGTTCCCCGCTTGCAAAACGACGCCCAGTCAGATCGCGCTGCCACTGTTTGGCGATATTTACCAGCATGACATCAAACTCACCGGCCTTAAAGGCCTCTACACTGACAATCTGATCCTTAAAATACTTAATAGTGACCGTATCAAAATTAAAGACTCCCCTGCGAACAGGATTATCTTTCGCCCAATACTCAGGATTGCGCGTATAGGTGATGGATTTTCCAGGATTTACCTCGTCGACGATATAGGGGCCTGATCCCACGGGCGGCGTCATAGTCTCAGCAGATCCTGAGGGATCAAAACCATGCTTCTCGTAAAATTTCTTGTTCAGTACCGGCAGCTGGGAGGCAATCATGTGCAGTTCGCGGTTGGGCTTGTCAAAGAGAAAACGAACCCGATGTTGATCCAGAATCTCTGCGCTAATGATATTTTGCAGATAAATCTGGTAAAAGGGGTGAGCCTTATCGCTCTTAAGGGTATCAAGGGAGTATTTTACATCTTCAACCGTTATCGGACTGCCGTCGGAAAAGCGGGCTTTTTCATCCAGAGTAAAGGTCACCGATTTGCCATCCTCAGCCGGGGAGATATCTTTGGCAATCAAGCCGTAGGCGGCAAAGGGTTCATCAAGACTGCTCACAGCCAAGGGCTCAAACACAAAGGAATCAAGCCCAAATGGTGCACTGCCCTTTAAGGTAAAGGGGTTCATCTTGTCAAAACCGCCCAGATCGTGCAGGATCAGACTGCCCCCCTTAACCGCATCAGGGGAAACATAATCAAAGTGCTCAAATCCCTGCGGGTATTTCAGCTTGCCGTCAATTGAAACACCATGGGCAGCCAGGAGAGAGCAGGGAAAAAACAGCACCACAAAAAAAACGAGAACAGTCTTAAATATCTGCATAGACCTTTTTCTTGAAAAGAATTGATTATTGAGATGAAAATATTCTATAACCATAATCGAAATCATTGGCCGCAACAAGTTTTGCAGATAATCTCTCCCAGGACGATCACTTGAACACGTACAGCAACGTATTGCAGGAAACTATCCGGAAATGAGCTCTACCAAAGAATGGAACTGCCTTGGCGCAACCTGGCTGATTCTTGCTCTGGCCCTTACTGTTCGCCTTATTGTCAGCAGCCAGTTCCTGCTGACACCTGATGAGACCAACTACTGGCAGTGGAGCCGCTACCTCGATATCGGCTACTACGATCACCCTCCCATGATCGCCTGGACCATCCGGCTGGCAACAAACCTGTTTGGCCAGAATGAATTTGCTGTCCGCCTGCCCACTGTTCTGGGAATAACCCTTGCCTCCAGCTATCTCTGTATGCTCGCGGCCCGCTGGTATTCGTGCAGATGTGCCCTGCATGTAGCCCTGGCCGGCCAGGTAATCCTGCTGCTCAATGGATCAGCGCTGATAGCCACTCCCGACGGCCTGCTCCTGCCCTGCTGGGCTGCGGCCTGCTATCATGCGGCCCAGGCTGTTGAACGGGACAACTTCGGTCAGTGGCTTGCCACTGGTATCTGGTTCGGCCTCGGCCTGCTCTCCAAATACACCATGCTGCTCTT
>CAZQKF010000604.1:0-1617 GCA_964593645.1 uncultured Desulfobulbus sp. | reverse complement strand
CAGGGGCAGCAGCGCGTAGAGTTCTTCAGGTTCGCTGAATCCGGCCCGTACTTTCAGCGAAAAACTGCCGTCAACAACAGGGCGCAGGGCTCGCAGAATGTCCTCAAGTGCAGCAGGCTGCCGCAGCAGTGCACCACCGGCGGCCTTCTTACCCATTCGCCCGTATGGACAGCCCAGGTTGATGTTTATATGAAAACCACCCGCTGCCTGTACGCGCCGGGCCGCTGCCGTCAGTGAAACACGATCAGCCCCGATAAGCTGCACCACCAGGGGAATCAAGTTGCCCTGATCCTGCACCTCCAGACAATCGGTCGCGGAGATTACCCTGGGCCCTGCCTTTCTGACCTGGATAAACTCGGTAAACACCACGTCCGGCCGTACCAGCCTGGTAAAAAGCCGACGCAACCCCCGGTTGGTCAATCCCTGCATGGGTGCAAGCATCAGGGGACAACGATCTTCTTTAAAGGGAAGGCTACTCATATAGTCTCAACACGGACAAGGGGCGATTACTCCTCTGCCAGAACCTTGTTCAGCACCCGGCTGAGATCATCAATTCGAAAGGGCTTCACCACCACACCTGCAAACCCGTACTGCCTATACTCGGCCATGACCTGATGACTGGAATAGCCGCTTGAGACTATGGCGCGGGCCGCAGGATCCATTTTCAGCAGACGTTTGACCGCCTCCTGCCCTCCCATGCCCCCGGGAACGGTTAAATCCATAATAACAGCGTCATATCGCTGCCCCTGTTCCATAACCTGCTTGTACATTACAAGGGCTTCTGCCCCATCCAATGCGATATCAACCTCGCAGCCAAGATACACTAAAATCTTGCGAACAACCGAACAGACCATCTCCTCATCATCCATAACCAGTATCCGCCTATCCGACTCCGAGGCAATGACCTGCAAATCGACAGTATCCTGCAGATCTTTCTCCTCATCCGCATCAATCGCCGGTAGATACACATAAAAAATACTGCCCTGGCCCGGTTCAGATTCTGCGGTAATGTGGCCACCGTGTTTGTTGATAATAGAAAAACAGATGGCAAGTCCCAGTCCGTTGCCCACCTCTTTTGTGGTAAAGTAGGGGTCAAAAATCCTGGCTAGATCATCTTTGCTTATGCCATATCCGGAATCCTGAACGGCAATCCGCACATATGGCTGCCGGGTCAGGGGCAGCAGAGAATCTGCTGCAGGCAGAAAATTGGAGATGCTGATATCAACAAACCCGCCCTCGAGCATAGACTGCATGGCGTTAATCACCAGGTTATCAATAACCTGACCAATCTGGCCCCGGTCAACGTGTACCGGCCTCAAATCTTCACCTGCCGTACAGCGCAGACGCACATTGGAGCCCCGGACAACAAATTCTGCAGACTCGCGCACCAGCTCTTTAATATCGACCCTGCCCTTGACCGGACTGCCACCCCGGGAAAACGTCAGCAGCTGCTGGGTAAGTTCCCGGGCGCGCAGACTGGCTTTTTCCGCATCTTCAATGTTTCGGTAATGAGCATCATCTGCTGAGGAAACCATCCGGGCCAGAGAAAGATTACCCAGAATAGCCGTAAGTAAATTGTTAAAATCGTGTGCTATCCCACCGGCCAAAACACCCAGG
>CAZQKF010000603.1:0-1626 GCA_964593645.1 uncultured Desulfobulbus sp. | reverse complement strand
CGAATAAACGAAAACAAATCACGTAAAAGCATTACGATATAAGCACAGAATCGGGGAGCCGGGGCTTTCCAGGTTGGTGGGCAATGCCCACCCTAGTGAACCCAAAAGTACAATGCTCTTTGGCTGCGTTGCCCCCGGCTGATTAGGCTGCGCGTCTGTTTGGGAAAACAGTTTCTTCGGTGTCGGCGGCCTCTTTCATTTCCAGATAGTCATCGTAATTCATCAGTTCATCGATAATTCTGTCCGGGGTGATCTCTACAATTCTATTGGCCACTGTTGATACAAACTGGTGATCGTGGGAGGCAAAGAGGACTACTTCGGAAAAATCGATCAGGCCATTGTTTAACGAGGTGATGGACTCAAGATCCAGATGGTTGTTGGGCTCATCCAGGATCAGTGCATTGGCGCCGGAGAGCATCATTTTGGAGAGCATGCAGCGCACCCGTTCTCCACCGGAGAGCACAGAGGTGTTTTTCATGGCCTCTTCACCGGAAAAGAGCATCTTGCCTAAAAATCCGCGGACAAAGCTTTCGTTTTCTTTGGGCGGTGCGTATTGTCGCAGCCAGCTGATAAGGTCGAGATCCTCGTCACCAAAATACTCTGTATTTTCTTTGGGGAAATAGGCGTTGCTGATGGTTACTCCCCAGCGGAAACTTCCCTCATCCGGCTCAAGTTCCCCGGCCAGAATTTGAAACAGCGTGGTTTTGGCAAGACTGTTCGGGCCGACAAAGGCGATCTTGTCTCCCTTGTTCACTGTAAGGGTGAGATCCTTAAACATTGCAACCCCGTCCACGGTCTTGCTGAGCCCTTTAATCTCAAGGATGACATCACCGCATGGACGCTCTGGATTAAAGGCAATGTACGGGTATTTACGTGAGGAAACCGGCATGTCTTCAATGGTGAGTTTTTCGAGCAGCTTCTTGCGCGAGGTTGCCTGCTTGGCCTTGGAGGCATTGGAACTGAAGCGCTGGATGAACTTTTTCAGCTCATCAGCTTTGGCTTTGACCTTCTTGCTTTCAGTTTGCTTTTGTCTAAAGTGCAGCTGACTGGCCTGCTGCCAGAAATCATAGTTGCCGACATAAACCCGGATCTTGCCGAAATCAATATCGGCCATATGGGTGCAGACCTGGTTTAAGAAATGACGATCATGGGAGACAATAATAACGGTATTTGAAAACCGGGACAGAAAATTTTCCAGCCAGGTAATTGTTTCAATGTCCAGATGGTTGGTGGGCTCATCAAGCAGCAGGATATCTGGGTTGCCGAACAGGGCCTGGGCCAGCAGCACCCGAACTTTATCGCTGCCGTCAAGATCCTTCATCATCTTATTGCGCATGCTTTCGGGAATACCGAGACCGCTTAACAGAACTGCCGCCTCCGCTTCGGCCTCATAGCCATTCATTTCGCCGAACTTGACCTCAAGCTCACCGGAGCGCAGACCGTCTTCTTCGTTGAAATCAGCCTTGGCATAGAGCGCATCACGCTCGGCCATGACTTTATAGAGTTTCTTGTGGCCCATAATCACAGTGTTAAAGACCGTGTGATCATCAAAGGCGAACTGATCCTGGCTGAGCATGGCAAGACGCCGGCCGGATCCTTTGGATACCTCGCCGTGATCTGCATCAA
>CAZQKF010000602.1:0-1626 GCA_964593645.1 uncultured Desulfobulbus sp. | reverse complement strand
CTGTTGGGCTTCGCAAGCTCAGCGCCAACCTACATCAGGCAGGTTGAAAAACTTCGATCAGGGAATCCGTGTGAGCAGTTTGACGCTCTGTTCGTACTGCTGCATCTCGGTGAGCCAGTGCTGAGGAATGGCGTCCATACCTAAATGAGCACCAAGAACCATACCGACTGCCAGGCCGCGGGCAGCGGAATCGCCGCCTGCCATGGTATTTTCGATGAGTGCCTTTTCCAGATCATGGGCGTGGGTGACGATCAGGTGAACAGCAGCGGGCAGGGCATTGGCGGCGCCGCACATCTGGCCCAGTCCGGCAATGACTTCACGGCTGTCCACTGAGGTGATTTCCAGGGCTCCCCTGATCCGCATGTCCAGATCCATATCCGAGACACCTGCGTCCAGGGCGTCCTCAATAGCTGCGCGTGGAATAATGCCATGCAGCACACTGTACGTCACCCTGGCTAAGAACTCGGCCGCTGCAATTGCTGCCGGCCCGGTATGGGTCATCATGGTCTGGGCCACGGCCGCCTCCAGCAACATTGCCGACTCTTCCCGGTACAGGTAAACCAGCGGCGCTATGCGAGCTGCTCCGCCAAGATCAGACGATCCTGAGCCGCTGTTTTCCGGCGATGCGCCTTGACGAAAATTTTCCATGGTCCGGCTTGTGGCCTTGTCCACGTATCCTGAATACGAGCTGAACAGCCGCTGCCAGTCTTCAGCAAAGCCCTGCAGGACAAATCCCTGGTTGCGAGCAATGGACTCCAGCAGAACAACCGTCTGGTCACCGTAATGGGTGAATGCCCCCTTGTCTCTGCCCTTGTGGTACGAGCCCGAAAGCGGCTTACAGAGCCGGTCAACCCGGCCGATCTGCTCATCAATCTGCTTGGTGTCATATATCCAGTGCGCGCCCAGGGCCAGCGAATCACCGGCCAGCGATGCCAGAACCATGGCCTTTGCCTTCTCTTTCATGTCGTCCTCCGTTACGGTTGCTGTTGCAAAATACAGAGCTTCTATAGAACTCTATCACCACCACAGCGTGCAGGCAAGCTTGCAAAACCAATGTAGCTCTCCAAAACCCTGGCCAGCGGCATGGGTTCCCTTCTTTTCTCTTTTCCCTTCCAAACCGGCATGCATTATGTATGTAAAAAAATACTCCAATAGAACCGTCCATAGGAAACCATGCCATGTGCAAGCCAACATGTTCCATCATTGACTCTACCCTGCGTGAGGGAGAACAGACCCCCGGGGTGACCTTTACTCCGGCAGTCCGCCGAATCATTATTGAGCAGCTGCAGCAAACAGGTGTCGACGAAATTGAACTGGGGGTGGCGTCACCCGTGAACACCCATCTTCCCCATCTTGTCGCCGATGCACGTACCATCACAGGCCAATCCTCTCCCCTGGCTCTCTGGAGCCGCTGTCACCCGGATGATATATCCTTTGCCGCATCCTGCCGGCCTGATCTGCTTTCGCTTTCCATTCCAGCCTCTGATCTGCATATACATGAACGCCTTGGCAGGAACAGACGCTGGGTAAAGGAAAGACTTGCAGCGTCCATTAGCCTGGCCCTTAGCCTGGGGATTCCCCGGGTATCAGTGGGATTGGAGGATGCGTCGCGGGCAGAACCTGCTT
>CAZQKF010000601.1:0-1636 GCA_964593645.1 uncultured Desulfobulbus sp. | reverse complement strand
GTGAAACAACCCGAGTACCAAAATATTCATATGCGGCCTGCGCCGATTACTCCTCATCGGCAAGATAACGGCAGTCAGCCATCCTGACCCGCAGCCCCTCTTTCATCAACTGCTCTGCTGTGACCCAGGTAAAGCCACGCTCGGTTGCGGATTTGAAGTTGTACAGGTTTTCCATAACCGATTTTTGTACTTCATCAAAGCTGCCGCGACAGAGAACCGTTCCGTCGGGCAGGGCAATAAGGCGATAGTCAAAGGCAACCGAGGCCGGATCTTTTGCCGTGTATTCACCGCCGACTCTGTCCTTGTAGCGACGCAGGGTTGTTTCCAATACGGCATTGCAGCTGAGACGATCACCAATTACCCGGGCACGGGCAAGCGGCTGAGCAGGCAGGTCCATTGACATCCCGGATACTTGACCGTCACTGACCAGCCTGACATCGGATCTGCTGATAAACTGTTTTCCCAGCAGACGATCCATAACCTGGGTACCATTTTCAAGCTCACTTTTTTCAGCTGCTGGAATGGTCTCGTCAAAATTGACATACGAAACCGCAGGTAAAACCGCAACACAGGTTACGGCAAAACCGGAATCAGCAGCAGCTCTGCCGGTGTCGGTCGTTCCCTTGCTGCAGCCAAAAGAAAACAGAGACAGGCAGAGCAGCCCCAGGGTCAATGAACGATGTATTGAAAACATGATTTCCTCCAAGAAAAATCAAATAAGCAGCAACGATTCTAAAAAATACAGGATAACTCTTTACAACGAGCCTTTCGACGACAGGGTACCGACAAGCCCGGGCAACGACGATGCAGCTGTCCGCAGAGCCCGACCAAGCGCCTTGAACACCGCCTCTATAATATGATGAGCATTATCTCCATGAAGCAGATCCACATGCAGGGTAAGTCCGGCCTGCAGGGCCAGGGCCCGAAGAAACTCTACAACCAGGGCAGTATCAAAAGAACCTACCTTCTGGTCGTTGACAGTCACATCATAATGCAGATACGGTCGGTTGGAAAAATCCACACAGGCCCGAGCCAGGGTCTCATCCATGGGTACGTAGGCATGGCCATACCGGGTAATGCCTGACTTATCGCCAAGGGCTCCGGCAAAGGCCTGCCCCAGGCAGATACCGATGTCTTCCACTGTGTGATGATCATCTATATAGGTATCACCGTCGGCCTCAATGGTGAGGTCAAAAAAACCATGCACCGCAAACAGGGTCAGCATATGATCCAGGAACCCGACGCCGGTGCTGATTGCTGTCTTGCCGGTGCCGTCAATTTCAAGCGCAACACGAATAGCGGTCTCCCGTGTTTTCCGTTCTATCTCGCTCCTGCGGGGGGGAGTATCAGTCATATTTTCCAACTCCTGATCAAATATTTTTTTTTTCAGAGCGCTTGTCAGCCCTCTTGATCTTATCAAATAATTAGTTTATATTATTCCAACTGTTTGAGATTGGCAACATTTCTTGTCTCTGGTGCTGTTATTTTCATCGGTTTGCACTCCGGTGGCGGCTGGTTAATTTTTTATTGACACGGCCTTAAAGAACTTGTTATAGTCTCCGGCTGTTTACTGAAAACAACTGAGCGGGAATAACTCAGTGGTAGAGTGTAACCTTGCCAAGGTTGAAGTCGCGAG
>CAZQKF010000600.1:0-1636 GCA_964593645.1 uncultured Desulfobulbus sp. | reverse complement strand
AAAAACTTGACTGTTTAAGAAACTCCACCCGAGAGCGGTAATCAAAAATGCCCTCCAGATTCTGCGGCAGCTCAAGACGTAAGCGGTTGCGGATATCAGCCTGACTGCGGGGTGCAAGATAGTCCGGCAGGGTGCGGTGGCCGCAGCGCAGCCAGTCATAGCAGAGAAGTTCCCTGAGCAGCGCGGCATCACGGCGCTTTTGAATCAGCTCAAACAAGATTCGGTTCATCAGCTTATGCGTTCGGGCCAGCTGAAAAAAGCCATGCCTGCGGCAGCACTTCAGCAGTTCACTGAAAAAAGCAAACGGTTCTTCATCATGCTGCAGCAGATACTGCCACAGGGAACGGAAAAAACGATTGTTATAAAAGGATTCCACGACTTCACAAAATTCATACAGTTCGCGCAGCTCGGCATGGGTAAGCCAACGCGTTGCCAGTACTTCACAGGGCGGTTCTGCGCAGAAAACAAGGCCAAACTCTTGCGCCCGTTCAGCCATCCGGGTACCGGGCAGGACCTTGAGCAGTCCCAACTGGATGTAATGGGACGTAAACCTGAACACCTGGTTAAACGACTGCTGAAAACTCTCCCTGTCCTCAAAGGGCAGGCCCAGAATCAGATCCACATGGAGATGAATGGTGTCAAGAGCTGCCAGCCGGCTGACATTCTCCCCTGCCCGGCCAACATCCATGTGCCGGTTCACCGCGGCCAGGGTTTCCGGGTTACAACTCTGGATGCCGATTTCAAACTGGAACAGATCACAGGGAATGGTGGCCAGAAACGCAAGCATCTCGTCTGTAAAACGATCCGGTGCAATCTCAAAATGACACTTCACCCCGGCTGCATGTTCAACCAGAAACTGCCAGATGGCCAAGGCCCGGCCGGGATCGTCATTAAAGGTTCGGTCAACAAACTTGATGATCATCGGCCGGGCCGCGATCAATTCAAGCAGCTCCTGCTTGACTGTCTCCAGAGGTTTATGGCGCACTCCTTTGGAGATGGAGGAGAGACAATAAGAACAGGAGAAAGGGCACCCCCGAGACGACTCGTAGTAAAGCTGCCGATTCTGCAAAGGACCGCTGAAATCCTGTTGCCGGTACGGCGAGGGAAAGCTGCGGCTTGATTGGGCCCTATACAGTGGCTGCAGTGTGCCGGCAGCCAGATCCAGGTAAAACTGCTCGCCTACACCTTCAATTTCACCCAGAACCAATGAACACTGCTCGGACAGATCAACCAGTGCCTCTGCCTGGGGGCCGCCGAGAACAAGAGGCAGATCCGGCAGCAGGCGGGCAAGATCAACAATTAGACGGCGCACATACTGATGGTTCCAGATATACACTGAAAACAACATGGCCCGGGCAGGTTTTGCAGTAAGGCGCAGCAGGGTATCATAGTAGGGATCGTTGATGGTCAACTGCGTCAACTCAACCCTTTGATCCGGCAGATGCAGTTCCAGTTCGTTGCGAACATAGAACTGGGCCAGACAGGAATGGGAATAACGACAGTTAATGCTGATCAGATGAAGGCTACCTTGCAAAATTGTCTTTTTGCCCGATCTCTGCGTTATGCTCAAAATTTTATCCTCGGAATATCGCGTATATGCCTGCGGTAAAATTATTCACATGCCTTGATCTCGAAC
>CAZQKF010000599.1:0-1644 GCA_964593645.1 uncultured Desulfobulbus sp. | reverse complement strand
CATGGGAGTAATGGGCATCATCGCGCTTGGCCTCATGTTCTTCGGTCTGACTTTCCTCGCGTAAATGGCAGCCGCAGGATTCTTCCCGTTCCAGAGCATCAAGGACCATGACTTCGGCAAATTCAAGGAAGTCAGCTACCCGCCCAGCCCGTTCCAGGGACTGGTTCAGGTCCTGGCCGCTTCCCGGAATATAGACGTTAGCATGAAATTCTTGCCGGATTTCAGGAATTAAGGATAAAGCCTTGGTCAGGCCCTCTTTATCCCGGGACATACCGCAGTAATCCCACATGACTGCACCGAGCTTCCGATGATAATAGTCCACAGGGTGCATGTCTGGTTTTTTATTATTTTGGTTTTTCAGCAGCCCGGCAACCCGTTCTTTGACTTCTTCTTCAACTGCGGAAAAGTTTGAATCTTCGACAGGTTGTTTGTCGAAACCGGCTTTTGCCAGATAGTTTCCTATGGTATAGGGCAGGACAAAATAGCCGTCAGCCAGTCCCTGCATGAGCGCACTGGCGCCAAGGCGGTTGGCCCCGTGATCAGAGAAATTTGCCTCACCAATGACAAACAGTCCGTCAATAGTCGACTGGAGCTGGTAGTCAACCCAGAGTCCGCCCATGGTGTAATGGACTGCCGGGTAAATCATCATGGGATCCTTGCTGGGATCGGCGTCGGTAATCTTCTGGTACATCTGGAACAGGTTGCCGTATTTTTTCATGATCAGGGGCAGTCCGTCACGCTTGATTGCCTCCTGAAAGTCAAGATACACCGCCAGACCCGTGTCGCCGACGCCCTTACCCTCGTCACAGACCTCTTTGGCGTTTCTGGAAGCCACATCACGGGGCACCAGATTGCCGAAACTTGGATACTTACGCTCAAGATAATAATCCCGCTCAGACTCAGGAATATCTACCGGTCTGCGGGTGTCATTTTGTTTTTTCGGAACCCATACCCGGCCGTCATTACGCAGACTTTCACTCATCAGGGTGAGTTTGGACTGGTAGTCGCCATGCACAGGAATACAGGTGGGATGAATCTGGACAAAGCAGGGGTTGGCAAAACCAGCGCCCCGTTTGTGGGCCCGCCAGGCAGCAGTTACATTACAGGCCATGGCATTGGTGGACAGATAAAACACATTGCCGTAGCCGCCGGTTGCCAGCACAACAGCATTGGCGCTGTACCGTTCAATTTGTCCGGTGATCAGGTTGCGGACAATAATACCACGGGCCTTGCCGTCGATAACGACTAGATCCATCATTTCGCGGCGTGAAAAGATCTCCACCTTACCGGCAGCAACCTGTCGCATCAGGGAAGAGTAGGCACCAAGCAGCAACTGCTGTCCGGTCTGGCCGCGGGCGTAAAAGGTACGGGAGACCTGGGCTCCGCCGAAGGAGCGGTTAGCAAGTGTACCGCCGTATTCCCGGGCAAAGGGAATGCCCTGAGCCACACAGTGATCGATGATGTTGTTGGAAACCTGGGCCAGCCGGTACACATTGGCCTCTCGGGAACGGAAATCACCGCCCTTGATGGTGTCGTAAAAAAGACGAAAGATGGAATCACCATCGTTCTGATAATTTTTGGCGGCGTTAATACCGCCCTGGGCGGCAATGGAATGGGCCCGGCGGGGACTGTCCTGGATGCAGA
>CAZQKF010000598.1:0-1653 GCA_964593645.1 uncultured Desulfobulbus sp. | reverse complement strand
GGGCAGCGTCAAATATTGTGCCGGAGCAGGTGACCATTGAGGGAGAGGTTCGCAGTCACTTGCCGGAAAAACTTGACCAGCTGACCGAGAAAATCAGACAGACTTTTCTCAAAACCATCGAACAGTGGCAGGATCCATCAGGAGAGGCCCGGGGGATACCGGAACTGAATTTTCAGGTGGAATCGGACTTTCCAGCCATGCAACTGAGCGATCAGGATCCGGTGATCCGCACTGTTGCCGATGCAGCTCAGACAATCGACATGGAGTTGAGTTTTAAAATTGCCGGAGGCGGCAGCGATGCCAATATTTTCAACGGCCGCGGCCTGCAAACAGCCATCATTGCCACCGGCATGACCCATGTCCACTCAACCGATGAACAGGTTACCCTGCAGGACATGGTGGATCTGACCCGTCTTATTCTGGCGTTGGTGACATAAAGCAGGATACCCGCAATCTAAGCAGGTTGAGAAAAACAAAACGCTGGGTGGGCGATGCCCACCCTTGCCGGCGTGGTAGGAGCGGCGCCTTCGCCGCGATAGGGATTGCACGATCACAACCACTTTCCCATTCACGGTATTTAAATCTTTTTTTACCTGGGTTGCATCGCAGGTGCCTATCTTTCTTTCCGGGCGGAGACTTCACGGCGGAGCGCCGCTCCTATGTTTTTTGCGTAATTTCGGGGACACCATACTTAATTATTGATATTCACCTTGCCCATGATATTTTATAAATATGGTACGTATTGCACGAGTAGTTGTTCCCGCAATCCCCCATCACATTACCCAGCGCGGCAATCGGCGTATGGATACCTTTTTCACCCGTGCCGATTACCGAGAATATCTCACCCTGATGGCCGAGTGGTGTAACCGGTGTAAAGTACAGATCTGGGCATACTGCCTGATGACCAACCATATTCATCTTATAGCGGTTCCCAAAACAGAAGAAGATCTGCGTCGCGCCATAGGCGAAGCCCATCGACGCTATACAAGATATATTAATTTCCAGAAAGGATGGAAGGGGCATCTCTGGCAGGGACGATTTGCATCTTATCCCATGGATGAACAGTATTTTATTGCTGCTGCCCGTTACATTGAACTGAATCCTGTGCGATCCGGTATAATCAACAAGGCGGAAGAATATCCATGGAGCAGTGCCCGGGCACACCTGCAGAACGAAAATGACATTCTTGTCAATGTAGCTCCCGGCCTTGAGATTGTCCCGGATTGGTCAGGATTGCTTTCCAGTGATCTCGCAGAAAAAGAGATAGAGGTTCTCCGCCGTCATGAAAGAACAGGTCGCCCCCTTGGTAGTGATGATTTTGTGACCGGACTGGAAAAGTTGATGTCCCGGATTCTCAAAAAGAAGAAACCAGGTCCAAAGACAAAGTAATTAAGTATGGTGTCCCCACAATTGCAGGAAATTTAAACTGCTGCGACATGGCTGATTAAAAAAATCGCGAAGGCTCCGCTCCCTGCCTGAGCTCTACTGACCTTGGGCCAGCACAAGCCGGAACCCCAGCATGTCGTAGCGGCGACCCGGCGCGTTCCAGCTCCGGTACGCCGACCGCACGTCCCCGGCGCCGCTGCCCCAGCTGCCGCCGCGATCCACGCGGGCAGAAACCGATGCAGCACCAGTAGGATCGGTTACCGGCCC
>CAZQKF010000597.1:0-1657 GCA_964593645.1 uncultured Desulfobulbus sp. | reverse complement strand
CCTGGGTGATACCGGTACCCTGCCTACATCCAAGGCCGGGTCTGTGGCCCATTTCTCCGCCGAGGTCATGGTAGCAAATTTCATGCGCGAGATTAATGGTGAAGAGCTGAAAGCAGATTTTGACGGCCATGCCAACTGCTTTATTGAGACCGGTTTTGAAAAGGCTGCCTTAATTGATTTCAACTATGAATACGAACCTCTGCCCGGAAAATTTCCCCTGCCCGGACTTGGACCTTTTTCCCTGCTTGGCGAGTCCAAGGCCAATCACTGGGGCAAGATGATGTTTAAGTGGGTCTACTGGAACAAGCTGGTCACCGGTGAAGAGATGCCGCTTGAGGCACAGATGTCGCTGGCCGGTAAGGTTCAGGATTAGGGGGGTGTTATGACCAATGAAGAAAAAATATTAGCCCGCCTGGATGCTCTTACCGAGGAGGTTCGGGAAGCCAAGCAGGCTATCCGTCCATATGTTGAGTTAAAGCAAGATCTGGAACCGTTGATTAATTCCATGGTGATCGAATCCATATCCAGACTGAGCGGTCTGGATAAGCGAGTGGAACTGGAAGATGTAGGGGATATGGTCGGGCAGATGCTCTCGTCCAGCAAAAATCTGACCGAGGCCATGAAGACCCTGGATAAGGTCATGGAGTTTAAAAAGGATTTTGAGCCCTATTCCAAAGACCTGTTCACCGAGTTGATTAACCAACTGCAGGCAACACTGCAGGGATTTGAAGGTGAGAACCTGCAGGAATTGCTCAAACAGTTTGTCGTCAACATGGGCAACCTGGCAGACGCCATGAAGATGCTTGGCTCGCTGATGGATATGAAAAAAGATGCCGGTAACCTGTCCACGCTTGCCTTTAACGATCTGGTTGAGCGGCTGGAATGTCTGAAACAGCGGGGCGTCTTTGAGGCCTTTGAGCAGGTAATAAGTGTTACGGAACGGGTGGGCTCGAAGATGAAAGATATTGATTTTGACTCGACCAAGCCGATCCGGGGTGTCTTTGGTATGATTGCAGCTCTGAAACGACCTGAAGTTCAGGAAGGGCTTGGCATACTCATTGAGCTTTCAACTGTTATGCCTGCTTTAAAACATGACTCTCCTTCTCAGGCCTGTACTGCAAGATAGCCTGATCTCCATCAATTGCGGAGCCGGAACGATTTGCCCCGCAGTTGATGGATTGCTTCCCGGGTATGTTTTCTCTTGCTATCCCCTTGGGTGAAACTTCTGGTGGAAAGCTTTAAGACGGCTGGTATCCACATGGGTGTAAATCTGGGTGGTGGAAATATCGGCATGGCCCAGCATCATCTGTACGGAGCGCAGGTCGGCGCCTCCGGCTAACAGATGGGTGGCAAAGGAGTGGCGCATGGTGTGCGGGCTGACTTTTTTGCTGATCCCGCCCTGAATGGCCAGCTCTCGGATGATCTGCCAGAATCGGTTGCGGGTCATGGCCTTGCCCCGGTTGCTGACAAAGAGGTGCGGGCTGGGCTTGTTTTTGAGCAGAGCCGGTCTGCCGCGTTCCAGGTAATCCTGAATTTTCTCTCCAGCTGCCGCGTTAAAGGGCACCATTCG
Source organism: uncultured Desulfobulbus sp. (assembly GCA_964593645.1). Taxonomy (GTDB): domain Bacteria; phylum Desulfobacterota; class Desulfobulbia; order Desulfobulbales; family Desulfobulbaceae; genus Desulfobulbus_C. The sequence continues at coordinate 87 of CAZQKF010000597.1, read as the reverse complement.
TTCCTTGTTTCCCTTACCTAAAATACGGACATGACCGCTGCTGATGCTGCAGCCGTTCACGGGCAGGTTAACCAGCTCAGACACCCG
>CAZQKF010000596.1:0-1682 GCA_964593645.1 uncultured Desulfobulbus sp. | reverse complement strand
ATGAGGATCTATCAATGATTCACCTGGCCAAAGAGGATGTCAGGCATACCCTGGGCAAGTTTATCGTCACCGCCATGGGTGTGGGCATGCTGCTGGGCATAGTCCTGATCATGATGGGTGTATATCGCGGCATGCTGGTCGATGCCGAGGTACTGCTCAAGGACATAAATGCAGACCTGTGGGTTGTTCAGCAGGATACACTGGGGCCGTTTGCCGAGGCGTCAAGAATACATGATGATCTTCAGTATACCATTAATTCCCTGGAAGGAATTGACAAGAGTGGTGTCATCACATTTCAAAACATCCAGCTGCCGAAAGAAAACAATAAAATCAGAGTATTTGCCGTCGGCTATGATGTTTACGGGGACATATCCCCCATTAACCCGGCAAGGCTGGTGGCTGGCCGGGTGCTGAAAACAGACCATTATGAAATAGTGGTGACCGACAAAACCGATTTCTCCCTGCACGACAAGATACAGCTTGGCCGCAATATCTACACAGTTGTCGGAATAACCCACGGCAGTGTCTCTTCCGGCGGTGACCTGCTGGCCTATGTCAGCTTAAAAGATGCCCAGGAACTGCAGTTCTCTTATTCAAACAAGCGCATCCAGTCGGAACGGGCTCGGGGTATTATTAACCGGGACACCCATATGGTCAATGCCGTGATCGCCACTGTGCTGCCGGGGTATGACCCGGAAGATATTGCCCGGGGAATACGACAATGGTTGCACAAAAACGTCTACACCAAAGAACAGCAGCGGGCCGTACTGACCGAATATGTGGTGGAAAAGGCGTCAAAACAGATAGGGATGTTCACCGCTATTTTAGTTATTGTGGCCACCATCATTATCTCGCTGATCATCTACACCATGACCTTAGAGAAGATGAAGGAGATTTCCATCATGAAGCTGATGGGTCTGCCTAACAGCATGATTGTCCGCATGATCGTTGAAGAGACGCTGCTGCTGGGCATATTGGCCTTTGTTTTCGGCAACCTGTTTTCCCACCTTATCTACTCCAAGTTTCCCAAGCGGGTTGTTCTGGAACTTCCCGATGCCTGGATGCTTTTCGCGGTGGTGGTGGTCGCGAGCATTGCTGCCTCCTTTGTCGGGGTAAAAAAAGTGATCAGTGCAGATCCCGCCGCTGCGATAGGAGGATAATATGGAGAAAGATATCGCGATACGGGCGGAAAACATCTGTAAATCATTTGGCGAGGGCGACAGCTATATTGAAGTCATAAAAAATGCCTCGTTCACCATTCACAAAGGTGAGCTGATCGCCCTTATCGCCCCGAGCGGCGGTGGCAAGACAACCCTTTTAATGATGATCGGCTGCGTTGAAGAACCAAGTTCCGGCAAGATCTGGCTTGGAGAGGAGCAGATTTATGCGGACAAATGGCTGACTAAGGAAACCCGCAAAATCAGGCGGGAAAAAATAGGGTTTATCTTCCAGGCTCACTACCTGATCCCTTTTTTAAATATCATTGATAATCTGACTCTGCTGCCCCAGGCAAATAAAACAGATGACAAAACAGCCAAGGCAAAGGCAAGAGAATTACTTCACTATTTTGACATTGCTGAAAAAGAAAAGGCCATGCCCTCGCAGCTCTCCGGCGGCCAGAACCAGCGAGTTGCCATTGCCAGGGCACTGGTCAATGAACCGCAGATCATCCTGGCCGACGA
>CAZQKF010000595.1:0-1683 GCA_964593645.1 uncultured Desulfobulbus sp. | reverse complement strand
CAACTTGTTCCAGAGCACGGGTTTTATATCATCTACAGCGTCGGTGCTGATCCCGGCGCTGGAAAAAACCTTGGCCACCTCGTCCACTATCGACTGCTGTTCCTGATTCCACATGCCGATTACAGTTGGCCCCACTCCGGAATGCTGAATCTTTCCCGGCCCCAGCAGCATGGCTCCCTGCGCTGTTGTTCCGCAAAGCACCCGGCCCGCCCCGGCAACCTCGGCAAGAATTTCTGCATTGCCCATCCCATTCTGCAGGGTCAAAAGACAGCCTTGCTCACCGAGCAGACGAATCGCTGTGTCTGCCGCCTCCCGGGTCTGCGAATGCTTGACAAAGACCAGAGCCAGTTCAGTTTCCCGAATTTCTCCGGGGTCAGTGAACGCCTGCACTCCGATCACCCTCTCCTCTCCGTCACGGATTATGGACAGCCCCTTTTCGTTTAATGCCCGAACATGCTCCGGCCAGACATCCAACAGCTGCACATCCGCCCCTGCTTCTGTAAGCAGGCCGCCGAACAGACAGCCCATGGCTCCGGAACCGATAACTGTAATCTTCAAAATATTTCTTACCGTTATTCTGTTTTCTTTAAAAAAAATTATTACGCACACTCCCACGGCCCCGCCATAATCTATCGAAATACAATTCACGAGAAGGCCGTTTATTCCACAATCCCATAGTACATTCATTGCCAACTGAACTCAAACAGGATTTGCCCACTCCTCTCCTGCATCACGACATTTTTACGAGAATTTCATTTAACTTGACAAACTCGCCATGGCGAGTTATAAATAAGACATGGCTGATATGACAATATACACGCTGGAAGAGTTGGGAAAGTTGACCAACCTGTCTCCACGGACGATTCGCAATTATATCCAGAAAGGACTGCTCCCCGGGGCAGAGACCCGTGGCCGGAATGCCTCGTATACCGATGCCCACCTTGACAGGCTGCGCTGCATGCAGGTTATCCGAGATAAAAGCGGCCTGTCCCTGGATGAGCTGCGCATGGTCATGCAGTCGCTTTCCGAGGAGCAGATCCACCGAATCGGGACAAAGCAGGAAGAGGTCATGACCCTGCCCATCGGCGAGACTGCACCGGCAATGTGCAGCAGTCCGGAGCCAAGACAGGAGCGCGTTCTGCAGCAGGATATAACCCGAGAACCCGGCTCTGCATACAGTCCCCTGGAAAACTCAAACGCCCTGGACTATATCCGGCAGATCCGCAGCGAAACCCAGTCCGGCGAATCACGGTTTACCGAACTGATCAGAATTTTGGAGGATCTTACCGACGGCCGGCGCGTGTATCGAAAATCAAAAAATGAGTGGTGGGCCACGGTCAAAGTCACCGAGGACATGGAAATCCGTGTCCGGGGACTGGATGAAAAAGACATCGGACAGCTGGAGCGACTGGCTGATCTGCTCAGACATGTATTAATGAAGGGGGTATAGGATGAAAAATATTGATATTGCAGTACGGCCTGACCGGAAACTTGCCTGGTATAGAGGTGATTCGGTACGTTATCTTGTCCTTGATGTAGTCGGCAGAACACTTGCCGATACCGAATCAGAACAGCGGCCGCCGCTGAATCTGGCTCTTGTTATCGATCGATCCGGCTCCATGCACGGCTTGCCTCTGCAGGCGGCAAAACAGGCGGCAGCAGGAGTAGTTGAGATGCTGGGCA
>CAZQKF010000594.1:0-1700 GCA_964593645.1 uncultured Desulfobulbus sp. | reverse complement strand
CTTCCTCAATACCGATAAAGATACTAAAGCCGATGATGTTCTTGATCTTGCCTTCGATAACTGCGCTAACGGGATAGCTCTCTTCAACCAGGTCCCAGGGATTGGGCTGCAGTTGTTTCATACCCAGCGAAATCCGCTTGGTCTCAGCCTCTACCTTGAGTACCTGTACTTCGATTTCGTCGCTTACGCCGACAATTTTTGACGGGTGACGCGGTTTCTTGGACCAGCTCATCTCAGAAATATGAACCAATCCTTCCACGCCCTCTTCAAGCTCTACAAAGACACCGTAATCGGTGATGGAGACAACCTTGCCGTTGACCCTGGAACCCTGTGCATACTGTTCCGGCACCAGCTCCCACGGATCGGATTTGAGCTGCTTGACACCCAGGGAAACCCGATCGGAATCTTTGTCGTATTTGAGGATCTTGACCTCGATCTCTTCGCCCACCGAGTACAGCTTTGAGGGATGGGAAACGCGACCCCAGGAGAGGTCGGTGATATGACAGAGACCGTCCATGCCGCCAAGGTCGATGAACAGACCATAGTCGGTGATATTTGTGATGGCACCCTTGATGGTCTGGCCCTCTTCCAGGGTGGAACGCATCTCTTCGCGCAGTTTGGCGCGTTGCTCCTCGAGGATCGCCCGGCGGGAGATAACCACATTATTACGTTTGCGGTTGAACTTGAGGATTTTAAAATCAAAATTTTGGCCGATGAGTGCATCCAGATCCTTGACCGGACGCAGGTCAATCTGCGAGTAGGGCAGGAATGCGGGTACGCCGATATCAACGGACATGCCGCCCTTGACCCGGTTATCGATGCGGCCCTCAATGGTACCGTCTTCTTCCTGAATCTTGGCTATCTGTTCCCAGACTTTAATGGCAATGGCCTTTTCGCGGGAAAGCAGGAGGCCGCCTTCTTCTTTTCGCTTTTCAATGAAGACTTCAAACTGGTCACCGACTTCAATGGGTTTTTCCAGCTCTTCATTACGGAATTCGGAAATGGCAATATAGCTCTCTGCCTTGTCTCCGACATCGATAAGAAGGGCGTCGTCGTTACGATCGACAACAGTACCGATGGCCACCTCTCCAACGTTTATTACCGTATTGTTGTCTTCCTGCTCAAAGAGTTCAGCAAAGCTTATCTCTTCCATACCATTTTCTTCTGCCGCGTCAGCGGGCTGAGTTCCATTGTCAGTCATGGGTGTGTGGTTCCTCTGTTGACCGGCCCTTGCCGATCCTCAAAAAAGTAAAAGTTATTGGAGCCATTACCCCCTATGGGCAACGGCGTAAAAAGCGTTTATTACCAGAGTTGCAATCGAAAAACAACTGTTTCCTCTTGAAAAACTGTCTTTTTTTATACCTGCGATCAGCTAGGGTCGGCTAACCTGCCATAGTTAAAGTGAGTTCCGGTACTTTGGCAGTGCGTGCCTCCCAGAGTGGGCATTGTTTGCGGATACATTCCCGGTTTTTCCGGTACTGATCACAGTGGAGTGCGGTGTCAGCCTGTATCTCAAGTCCCAGGAATTCTTCGGACAGCCGGGCTGTATGCACCAGAGCCAGCCAGGTCTCCCGCTGGCAGCAGCGGCCTCCGGTAATTTCGGCAATGGCGGCCAGGATCCTGGCCGTAAACTCCTGGGCCTGCCGGCGGGAATTGGGGGTGAGCGGGGGGGCGTCAAGGATGAGGCGGCGGGCAAAAAC
>CAZQKF010000593.1:0-1719 GCA_964593645.1 uncultured Desulfobulbus sp. | reverse complement strand
CCGGCCCTCAAACTCCACTAAAACGACCTGTTTTTTTTGCCTTGCCTCACCAAATCCCATAGCAATGGGCGAACCGCAATAGCGGATATGTTCCGAGCCACTGACCCGCTGCGGTACATGGAGATGGCCCAGGGCCAGGTAGTCTATACAGGCGGGAAAACCATCCGCGCCCACATGGGCCAGGGAGCCCACATACAGCTCCCGGACACCGTCATCCTCCACGGTTCTGCTGCCCGAGGTAAAGAGATGGCCCATGGCCAGCAGCGGGATATTGCCCAGTTTCCGGCGCTGCTGCTCGGCCAGTGCGCACACCTCTCCATAATGGCTGCGGATTCCCGCTGCCAGTTTCTCTCCCTTCTCGGCAATGGTCTCACCGGCCGCAGCTGTCCGGATATCGCGGTCACGCAGGTAGGGAACCGCACAGACAACAGCCTCTGGTTCGTTGCTGCTGTCCCGTAACACAACAATCTCATCGTCAGGGTCATCGGTTATGGCTCCGACAACATGGACATTGAGTGTGCGCAGCAGTTCACGCGGCGCGTTCAGAAAAGACGGGGAATCGTGATTGCCGCCGATCACCACGATATGGCGGCAGCAGGATCCCGCAACAGTGCAGAGAAACCGGTAATAGAGCTGCTGGGCTTTATTGCTGGGTGTGGCCGTATCAAATATATCACCGGCCACAAGCAGCACATCGATTTCCTGCCCCTTGATGCAGTCTGCCAGCCAATCAAGAAAGGCGGAAAACTCATCATAACGCTTGCGTCCGTACAGGGTGCGGCCCAGGTGCCAATCGGATGTGTGAAGAATTTTCATAACAGATATTGTAGCATAGACCCTTACCGAGAACCAGACACTTGCACGCAGGCAACCGATTTTTTGCCATTGCTTTTCCCGCAGGAGTATTCTACCCTGCAAAGTGAGAAACACGGGAGCTCGGAAAACCGGGCTGAGAGGGGCACTGCCCGACCGTTATACCTGATCCGGATAATGCCGGCGGAGGAATGTTTGTATAATTTTCAGCCGTCCACGTCCGGGGACGGCTTTTTTTATCTACTTTTTCCACCAGTTGAGACCATCATGACAAAAATGACAACCATTGCAGCCGTAGTTCTGACGCTCTGCTGCCTGCTTGCGCCGGTATCTGTTCCAGCCGCCGAAAAGACCCTCACCCTGATGACCCATGACAGCTTTAATATAAGTAAAGAGCTGGTCAGCCGCTTTGAGCAGGAAAACCAGGTCAAGCTGCAAGTCCTCAAAGCCGGTGATGCCGGGGCAGCTCTGGTTCAGGCAATTCTCTCCAAAGAAAACCCCATGGCCGATGTTTTTTTCGGGGTGGACAATACCTTTCTCAGCCGGGCCCTTAAGGCGAATATTTTTCTGCCCTATAACTCACCGCAGCTTGCCGATATTAACCCGGCCTTCAGGCTTGACCCACAGAACCGGCTGCTGCCTGTGGATTACGGCGATGTCTGTCTCAACTATGACAAGGTCTGGTTTGCAGAAAAAAAACTGACCCCGCCGGCAGGCCTGGCAGATCTGATAAAACCCGAATATAAGAGCCTGACTGTGGTGGAAAACCCGGCCACCTCCTCACCGGGTATGGCCTTTCTGCTGGCCACCATCGGCCGGTTTGGGGAAGACGGTTATCTGAAGTTCTGGCAGCAGCTGCGTGCCAATGATGTTCTGGTGGCCAACGGCTGGGAAGATGCCTACTTC
>CAZQKF010000592.1:0-1721 GCA_964593645.1 uncultured Desulfobulbus sp. | reverse complement strand
CAAGGCTGGGGATCCATAACACATTGTTTTCCGCCATTTTCCTGATATTGGCCTCGCCCATGCCGTAGCCCTGCTCAATGGCATCGCATCCTGCATCAAGTGCTTCCATGACTTGCTGCGGGCCGTTAGCGACCACAACGACCTTTTTCCCTTCTTTGTGTCGGAGGATACGGCAGAGGTCTGTATGGCTGAGCCGGGGATGTGGGAGCTCCTCATCTTCAATATTGGCGGAATACCTGATCCTGATGAAATCACCAGTATCCGGATTATCTGTGCTGCAATTCTGGTTACTGCGATGGGGAGATTCAGCTGTCCGGATATCGATAAAGTTCTGTTGTACCGGCCCGGGCAGACCACCGCTGTCGGCCACACCCAGCACCCCGTGGGCATGACAGTAGCTGATATGCCGTTTCAGCATGGCTGTTTGTTCTGTAAAGTTGTTCTGGTCAGTGGGGGCAGACGGCTTCCGGGTAATGGAGGATGATTGCGACAGGGAAACACTACAGTCAACAAGCGCCGGCACAATGGTGCAATGGGTGAAGTCGTCAACTGTAATTTCGTCGTCAGCGGGAAGGTCTGCTGTGGACCCAATGGCCGTGATTCGGCCGTCCTGAACTACCAGCACAGCGTTTCGGCGCACCTCTGCGCCGCTGCCGTCGATAAACCTGCCTGCTATTATGTATCGTGTTTCACCCATGTTTTTCCTGTACGGCTGTGAGCGTACTTTTGACAGGGATACCGGTTCAATCCTTACGTTAAAGAGGTAACCGGAATTAATACAGCAAAGTTATCGTTCCTTGATAGTGATTGTCCCATTCCGTTTGTCCACCTTGTAACTTTTGCCATCAACTTTGATTGTATTGCCGTTTCTTCGAACCTTGTACCGTTTTCCGTCTTTTTTGATGGTGTCACCATCCTTAAGTGTCAAGACGTCTTCATCGTCGGTTCCACTTCTGTTCCGGGTTGGGTTGTTCATTGTATACATGGCTGCTTCTACACAAAAATCCAGGTAACCCGGATCATCTTTGTATACAGTTGTCTGCTCGTTGCACCATTGACGCCAATAGGCGGCATCGCGTGTTGCGCAGGACGTCAGCAGTAGTGGTATGAGCAGCCAGATATATCTCATGGCACGTTGAATAAAAAAAGTAATGGCAATAACGGGTTGTACTTATCTCTGTTCCGACCAGGTCAGCACGCAGAGCAACAACCCTCTGCCTACGGTAATACAGCCTGTCTCTTTTTCAAGGGTATTACTGATTGCCCGAGTGGAGCCAGAGGTCAGAGTGTGATTGTTCAGGGGGTATTGAAAACCGGTGAGCGTTACCCCTTCTACCGGCCCGTTGACCGGAAGCAGCGAAACTCTGCTGCCCGGGGCTGCTGTCAGTGTAAATCGGTCACCGCCCCGCAGCAGATCAATCCTGGTCTGGTCATCATACAAGGTAATGCGCATGGTTGTGTAGGCAGGTGCTGCGGGCAGCAGCAGGTTGGCAAGGCTCATGTCCCAGCGGCCGCCCAGGGCAGCGAACAGGGCAACGGTTTCTGCACCCCGGATGCAGGCCAGATCAAGGGCCAGTTCCAGGTCTGTTTTATCTTTGTCTTTCGGGTGCCGCTGCAGGGTAACTCCGGCCGCAGCTGCCCTGTCGACAAGTTTTTCCGGAGCGGAATCCAGATCGCCCAGCAGGACATGGGGCTGCACACCAAGTTCTTCACAATGGCGG
>CAZQKF010000591.1:0-1723 GCA_964593645.1 uncultured Desulfobulbus sp. | reverse complement strand
CCAGCACGTCATAGCGCATGCCGTAGCCGCCGCTCATCTTGATGTTTTCGGCGTCAACGTAGATGCCTGTCTTTAACATTTTTTTGTATTAGTTGTTTGAAGTTGCGGAAAGGAAGCGCGGCAGATGCCGCTCAACTGTTTCTTCAATGATAAGATCGGGCTTAAACAATTTGATAATTGCTGCAAGCCGGGCTCTGTCCATAAAGGTAAGGGATTCCAGGTCATAATATTGCCAGAGATAGAGTACTTCGCCAAAGCTCTCAGAGACAAGGGGTTTAAGTTTATTAAAAAAAGAATCATGGAGCACCAGAACCCGCAACGTATTGTTGCTGTTTTTCGTATACTTAGGATAGAGCTGCGGCAGGGTGAGCAGGGCTACCAGCGATTGTTTAATTGGAGTATCCACAGCAGTAAAATCTACGGAATCCACAACCGGTCTCTGTTCTATAATAGACGTTCTCCGGCCAATCATCAAGGCCAGGTCACCGCCGATGCCATTTTTCCAGGCTGGAAGAAAATCAAAACTACGATGGCCCTTGAAGTCAGGGAACAGTGTCTGAACTCGATCCATAATTTCCTGGTAGGCCAGGTAGGCACCCCATGCATTCCAATGGGTGTCACTGCGGTCATAGAGACGAACTCTGGAGGAGTGTTCTTTGAGGCGAGGGCGAAGATCAAGGAGACTGCTGTCGGCAGGATGGTTGATATGATCCAGTAGATCATCCAGGCGGCTTGTTTTTTTGACCTGCTGATAGTGGCGCGGCAGGTAGTCGGAATAGATAGATTGTTTGTTCGGGGCGACCAGCAGGATATAGGCTGCACCCTGGGAGTTCAGCCAGGTCTTTTTTTCTGTCAGGATTCGGAGGAACTGCTGTTTTTCTTCAGCTGAAAAATGAAGCCTGCCCTTAAGATCATCCAGCACCTGGTCCCCGGAAAAAAACAGCCAGCCGTCAAGGCCTTCGAAGACATTTGAACCTGAACCGCTGTTGATGCCGAACCGTTTACTGATCTCGCGTTGGTACCTGTGGATAAACCAGTCGCGCAGGCCGAAATGATCCTGGAAATAGCCGTCAAAAGAACGGCTGAAATCGGTTATGGATTGCTGCATTGTCAGATCGGGAAAGGGCACCAGCTCCCGTTTTTCAACTTCAGAATACTGGACCCTGTTCTGGAACAGAAAGACGGTGAGAGGCAGAAACAGGGCTGCGAGAAAGACAAGTACAAGAGTCAGGTCAGCCAGTCGGTTTCGGGAAGAATACACCATAGCCTCTTAAAATTGAAAATAGAGAAAGGGGTGATAGGCACGGGCCGCAATGGTGATCAGGACAAAATAGAGCAAGGTGCTGAACAGGGCAATTCGGCCAAGTGACATACTGCCTGTCGCGATCAAGGCCGTACCCCGGCCCTGTGCCCTTTGCTGCAGGCTGGAGATAAATTTGCGCAGCAGTGGGTACAGGGGGATGGCCAGCAGTATACCGCAGGCAAGCTCGGTCATAAACAACGTATCTGCCGTCAACTGCGCCATGAACGGCCCTGATTCTGCAGTTTGTCCACCAGCCATGATCAGGAGAAATTGCCGGGCATCGGTAAGCGTTGGGCTTCTGAAGACAACCCAGCCGATCAGCACCACCAGGGTGGTGTACAACCAGCCAAGCCCCTGCTGGTACCATGATTTCTGCTGCAGGGGAATAATACGTTCCAGCACCAGAAATATCCCGTGCCA
>CAZQKF010000590.1:0-1732 GCA_964593645.1 uncultured Desulfobulbus sp. | reverse complement strand
TGCCCCTGATTTTTCCCGGGCCCCGATAATACGAATTGTCACAACCTTTGTTGCCCCTTCACCATCGGCTACAATTTTCAAAGCCAGATCTTTAAAAATTGTCTGCAGGGCCTCCGCAAAAACCTGCTGACCTTCCGGGTTCTCCTCATCAATCCATTCATTTTCTGCGGCCCCATTAGCCATAACCAGCACCATGTCGTTGGTGGAGGTATCGCCGTCTACGGTAATCCGGTTGAAGGTCTGCTCAACTCCGGTTCTGACAGCCTCTTTAAGGGCCGTGAATACAATCTGGGCATCTGTCACCACAAAACAAAGCATGGTCGCCATATCGGGCATAATCATGCCCGACCCCTTGGCTACACCGAGCAGTTTCACCTCTGTTCCGTTAACATGTACAGTGGCAGAAGATATTTTGGCAACCGTATCCGTGGTCATAATAGCCTGGGCAAGATCTCCAAACCCGTCTACTGACAACTGCTCCACAAGTTCAGGCACTGCATTGCCAAAGGGTGCAGGATCAAGCTGTTCACCAATCACCCCTGTGGATGCCACCTGAACGAGCTCTTCGTCGATTCCCAAAGCCTGCGCTGCCATTGCTCCAGTTGCAAGAGCAGTTTCCATTCCCTGCTTCCCGGTACAGGCATTGGCATTGCCGCTGTTAACAAGTACAGCCTGGGCCCTGCCCTGCTGCAATCGTTCCATATCAAGGACAACAGGTGCGGCCTTGACCTGATTGGTCGTGAACATACCGGCAGTAACTGCGGGTATGTCGGAATAGATCATGCCCAGATCCAACCGGTTGCTGTAACGAATCCCTGCCTGGACAGCGGCTGCTGAGAAACCTTTAATTTTCATTTGAATTTCTTTATTTTCCCAAGATGATGATGTAGTAAATTATATATGAAATTATTATACAGTATAGTTTACCGGTTGTGTATAGCTGATATTGGTATTCACTGTTTTTATACAATTTTCCTTGACCGGTTGCCAGGTGTATGGAAAACTCTTCCATACTATGAAGGTGGGTGCAGCAAAGCCCGCCACTCATATCCTTTATCATCTCAGCATAAACAGATCCTCATGCGCCTCACCGGATTCTATAATGCATTTCGTGCGGGTTAATTTTAAACAGGGCTCCTGAATTATGGAACACGTCAACTGGATTTTTACTGCCCTGCTCTTCATTGCCGATCTGACTATTCGTGTTGGGCTCTCTTTACGAGTTATCATGCGCAAACGGGCGGCCAGTGTATCTCTTGCCTGGCTGGTGGTTATTTTGTTGCTTCCCTTTGCAGGCGCTATTATCTATCTGTTATTTGGAGAAAATCGCCTTGGGGAAAAAAGAGCAAGGAGAGCTGCTTCCAACGTTTCTTTTCTTCGCGACTGGGCACTTCGGCTTACAGCCAAATCAGATGTTGACTGGCAGAAAATCAACCCGGAATGTATCCCTCTCAACCGTCTGATAGAGACTTTTTTTAAAATTCCCGCTATGCAAGGGAACAACCTGCAGCTCATCGACACCTCGGATTCCTTCTTTAACTCCCTGCTTGCCGATATTAACGCCGCTGAATCTTTTTGCTACTTACAATTTTATATTCTGGCCAATGGGGGATATGCAGATAAGGTGATTGAGGCCTTAATTCATGCATCCCATAGAGGTGTCGCCTGCAAGGTCATGCTTGACTCAATCGGCAGCAAGGATTTTTTTAAAAGCGCCGTACCGAAAACAATG
>CAZQKF010000589.1:0-1733 GCA_964593645.1 uncultured Desulfobulbus sp. | reverse complement strand
GCACAAAGTGGATCATGTGGGTGCCGAGTTTTTCGGCAAATTTTTCAATCATCTCCTGCTCGTTGTCCACCATCCGTGAGTTGCAGATCAGGCCGCCCAGTCGTACGTCACCGGTCTGGGCAAATTTCCGAATCCCCTTGCTGATGTTGTTGGCCGCGTACATGGCCATCATCTCACCGGAAACAACAATGTAGATTTCCTTTGCCTTGCCGTCACGAATGGGCATGGCAAAGCCGCCGCAGACCACGTCACCCAGCACGTCGTAGAAGGCGTAATCGAGCTCCTCCTTCTCGTCATAAGCACCAAGGGATTCCAGCATGTTGATGGAGGTGATAATACCTCGCCCTGCACAGCCGACTCCCGGTTCAGGTCCGCCCGACTCTACGCAGAGTACACCGCCGTATCCTTCCTTGCGGATGTCATCAAGTTCCACGTCCTCACCCTCTTCACGCAGGGTATCAAGGACTGATTTCTGGGCCATGCCGCCCAGCATGAGCCGGGTGGAATCCGCCTTGGGATCGCAGCCCACGATCATGACCTTGCGGCCCATCTCGACCAGGCCCGCCACTGTGTTCTGGGTGGTGGTGGATTTGCCGATACCGCCTTTACCGTAGATGGCCACCTTGCGCATTGGTTTTGCTTCGCTCATTGTTCATACCTCCGTTAAAATAGGACATTTCCGGAATAATCCGGCCCTTTATCTGTTCACTCGCAGCCAGGAGAGCATCAACATCATTTTATTGCTCCACTGCCTGTTGTTCTCCTCTTTCGCAAGGGGCATGCCAACTGTACTATGAGATTTTATTTGCTATGAAATAAGGGTGTTATGGTAGATAAATGGGGCATGAACAGTGCTGGAAATTTTGTTTTCAGGCGGCCGGTTTTGTGAACTACCTAACAATTAGGTAGGATGTTGACATTTTTGTGAGGTGAGTTGAGGGAGATGAATCCCATTAACAAGACGGAAGTAAAAGGGTGGAGAATGCCTTGAAAGATTGTCCCGCTTCAGGTCATCCTGGCAATACCACAGAAATTGCGCAGGAACAGATTATTTTACTGGAGGATTTTAACTGCAAGTCGATACAGCTGTTTGGCAGTCAGTGGTACATTGCTGCGTCGAAGAGATGCTGCAAGCTGCCCGGCCTGGCTGTCATCAAGAGACACTCCCTGGCTGGTCAGTGCCAGATGGACAGCCCGTCTGCCGGTCTTGGAGCCGAAGCGCATCTCCCTGCTCTGTCCCACCCGCGCAGGATCATACGGCTCGTACAGCAGGGGATTGACGGCCAGGCCATGTTGGTGCAGACCCGTTTCACAGGTGAAAATATTGTCTCCGATAATGGGGTGGTTGTCTGCAATTTTGGTATCAGCGGTCTCGGCGACATATCTACATAGCTCAGGCAAGATGTCCGGCTGGTACTGCCCATTGCAGTGCTGCAGGCAAAGGTAACCGACCACCTCTTCAAGGCGACAGTTGCCGGCCCGCTCCCCCAGGCCGAGTACAGTGGCATCAAGCCAGCGTGCCCCGGCCTGCAGCGCGGTGATGGAGTTGGCAGTTGCCATGCCGAAGTCATTATGACAGTGAACCCCGACATCTATATTCAGCCTTTCCGCCAGCGGCTGGACAAGCGCTGTAATCGACTGTGGTGTACATATTCCCACTGTGTCTGCCAGCCGGATTCTGCAGCCACCGCAGGTCTCGACAATTTCTGCCAGGCAGAGCAGAAAAGCAGGTT
>CAZQKF010000588.1:0-1738 GCA_964593645.1 uncultured Desulfobulbus sp. | reverse complement strand
AACAGTACAGTGATCTGGTAACGAATCCAAAGCGGGCTCTGGCCCATGTCCGTCCCGGACAACGTGTTTTTATCGGTACCGGCTGCGGTGAACCGGTCGAGCTTGTGGCGGCGTTGACCGCCCGGGCCGGGGAGCTTGCAGATGTTGAGATCATTCAGCTCTTTACCAAGGGCAATGCACCCTATGCTGATAAAAAGATGGCCGAGTGTTTTACGATCAACTCCTTTTTTATCGGCTCAAATGTTCGCGGTATGATTCAGGAGGGACTGGGTGATTATACGCCGGTCCTGCTCTCTGACATTCCGGTGCTGTTTGACTCCGGCAGACTGCCCCTGGATGTGGCACTGATTCAGGTAACACCGCCTGACATCAGGGGTAAGGTCAGCCTGGGAATTTCGGTTGACGTGGTGCGCAGTGCCATGGAAAATGCCTCACTGGTGATTGCCCAGGTCAACCCCAATATGCCCTGGACCCATGGCGACAGCCTGATCGATGCCTATGATCTTGACCTGCTGATCCCCATTGCAAGTGAGCTTATTGAACGTAAATCCAACCCGTTTCATCCCACCAGCAGGAAAATCGGCCAGGAAGTTGCCTCGCTTATTCCTAACGGGGCAACGGTTGAGTTTGGTCTTGGCCGGATACCCGGTCTTGGTCGGCTGCCGCTGGCGGCTCTCGAATTTCTCCATGATAAAAAAGATCTCGGAATTCATACCGAATTGCTGTCTGAGCCTTTGGTGGATCTCATTGAGTCCGGGGCCGTGACCGGCTCGCGTAAAACCGTGGATCGCGGTCGGGTCACGGTGAGCTTCTGCATGGGCACCAGGCGGGTCTATGATTTTGTCGATAATAACCCCTTGATCTGCTTTCGGCCGACAGAGTATGTCAACGATGCCGGGATAATAGCCAAGCAGCGTAAGATGGTGGCCATTAACATGGCCCTGGAAATTGATCTCACCGGCCAGGTCTGTTCAGATTCCGTGGCCGGGCGTTTTTATTCCGGTATCGGCGGTCAGGTTGACTTTAATCGCGGCGCTGCCCGCTCGGAAGGAGGCAGGGCGATAATCGTCATGCCTTCAACCAACGGCGATGGAACCAGGTCGCGTATTGTCACCACCCTGCAGCCGGGATCGGGTGTGGTCACGACCCGTGGCACGGTACATTATGTGGTCACTGAATACGGCATTGCCTTTCTCCACGGTAAATCCATCCAGGAACGTGTTATGGCCCTGATCTCCATTGCCCATCCCGACTGGCGGGAAAAGTTATTTCAGGAAGCGGTTGAGGCAAAGTATCTGCGTCCGGAAAAGGCAGGCCTTGGTGAACGCTTTATTCTAGCGGGCGAGGAGTTCATGCGCACCAGCCTGCTGCTTGATAACGGTACCCAGGTTTCGTTTCGTTCAATCCGGCCAACAGATGAGCCGCATATGCGCGATCTGATTTATGATCTGTCCCAGGAGACTATCTACTATCGGTTCATGAGTAATCAGCAGCGGTTTACCCATCGTCAGATCCAGGATTTTGTCTATATCGACCACCGTAAAGATGTGGCAATTATCGGGGTTGTCCCTGAGGCGCACGGCGAGGAAATTATCGCTGTGGGCAGGTATTACCTGAATCAGAATACCAATAAGGCGGAAGTTGCCTTTGTTATCCGGGACGGCTGGCAGAACAACGGCATAGGCTCGTTTATGTTCAGGCACCTTATCTCCATTGCCAAGCGCAACGGAATAAGCGG
>CAZQKF010000587.1:0-1746 GCA_964593645.1 uncultured Desulfobulbus sp. | reverse complement strand
CTTCCGGTTGGAAAAAGGTTTTTTCAGATTGAACAGGCGTTGTCGGATGCAGGCAGGGCCGTTCTGATTGCTCCGCCGGGATCGGGTAAGACAACGCGAGTTCCCCTGGCCTTAAAAGAAGCCCCCTGGCTGGCCGGGAAAAAAATTCTTATGCTTGAGCCGCGCAGGATTGCCACCCGGCTGGCAGCCGGCTATATGAGCAGTCTCTGTAACGAATCTGTTGGCTCCACTGTGGGCTACCAGGTGCGCTTTGACCGCAAAATATCAGCGGCAACCCGGGTGGAGGTAATCACCGAGGGGATTCTTACCCGCAGGCTGCAGCGGGATCCGGAACTTGCAGATGTCGGACTTGTGATCTTTGATGAGTTCCACGAACGCAGCCTGGATTCAGATCTGGCCCTGGCCCTGTGCCTGGATATGATTGACGGCCTGCGCGATGATCTTCGGGTGCTGGTCATGTCGGCGACTATGGATGCGGGGCCGATCAGCAAACTTTTGGGTAATGCCCCGGTGATCACTAGTCAAGGGCGGATGTTCCCCGTTGCCGTAGAATATCTTGCACCACAGGTACAGCTTGATTCTGCCCGACCCGACCTCCTGGCCCGTAACGTCGCCACGGCTGTTCGGCAGGTTGTAGAGCAGGAACAGGGTGATATTCTTGTGTTCCTGCCCGGAGTCGGAGAAATTAATCGGGTGCAGAAGCAGGTTGCCGGCTTGAGCGGCTGTGTGGTGCGGCCGCTGCACGGCAGCCTGAAACAAGCCGAACAGGAGCTGGCCATTCGTCCGGACCCACAAGCACGGCAGCGCATTATTTTGGCTACGACCATTGCCGAAACCAGTGTCACCATGGAAGGGATTACGGCAGTGATTGACTGCGGCTGGAAACGAGTACCCCGTTTTGATGCCAATACCGGCCTTTCCCGGCTGCAGACCGTGCGCATTTCCAGGGCATCTGCTGCGCAACGGGCCGGCCGGGCCGGCCGGCTTGGTCCGGGTACCTGTTACCGATTGTGGCATAAGGGGGTTGATGCCGGTCTGCAGGCCTATGATCTGCCGGAAATCCGTCAGGCAGACCTCGCCCCATTGGTGTTGGAACTGGCTGCCTGGGGTGTGCGGGATCCCGCACAGTTGGCCTGGCTGGATCCGCCGCCTGAAGCCTCTTCTCAGCAGGGCAGAGATCTACTCATTCGGCTCGGCGCAATCGATGCGCAGGGACAGGTTACGAAACTGGGCCGTCAAATGACCGTACTGCCCCTGCATCCTCGTTTAGCGAGGATGATACTTTTGGCTGGGAGTGCAAATCGACAAAAGGCTGTTGACCTGGCTGCTTTGCTCTCGGAACGTGATCTTCTTTCGGGAAGCAGCAGTGCTGACATCGATAACCGGCTGTACTGCCTGCAGCGGTTTCGCAAACAGGGCATGGCTGCAGTTCGCAGTATGGGCGGTCATCCAGGTGGCTGTATCCAGGTGGAACGAACAGCCCGTCAACTGGCAACGCGGCTTAAGGGTATGCGGGCGGAAAAACAAAAAACCCTTTCCACTGGCGGGCTGTTGGCCCTGGCGTACCCGGATCGGATAAGCCGCAGGCGCACCCATGGCGGCACAGGCTATAAGCTGGCAAACGGCCGCGGCGGACGTCTTGTTGACCATGATCCCCTTGCATCTGCTGAGTGGCTGGTTGTTGCCTCTCTGGATGCAGGCAGACGAGACGGCCGGATTTTTTCAGCGGCAGCCATTGAGCAGACT
>CAZQKF010000586.1:0-1765 GCA_964593645.1 uncultured Desulfobulbus sp. | reverse complement strand
CCCTGATCAGCAAATACCTTGCCGAAAAACCGCTCGCCGAGCAAGAAGGCCATCCCGCAGAGACCGATGCCGGCAAATGCTACCAACCATTCATATCCCGAAGGTGTGTAGCTCAACAGGGTCGGGAAATCCTCAAACCCCTGGTACTGGGGAACCAGCTGACCTGCGGTGACCATATCCAGACGGGCGACAAACATCCCAACCAGGGTCATCAGAGACGCAGCAGACATGGCAGCAAGACTGCGTACCCGCGTCAGAACCAGCAGCAGTAATGGAGCAGCAAGACCAATCGCGATCTCAAAAACCCAGAAGTTAGTGGACAGGGGACCGGAAATCAGCGTATCTGCAGCAGTCCGACCGGCACTGGTTCCACCGACGTAGAAGGAAATCATTCTCCAGAAGGTTGCAACAGCTACCAGGATCAGCATGAGCATGAGAACCTTAGCTGCAGACTGAACACCGGCAAACACGTTTTCTTCCATTTTTTTCCCACGGATGGCATAGGCATAATGGGTGAAGAGTACGGCGGCGGCGGCACCGGAAGTAAAGGCACAGGCTAAAAAGTACACAGGTACCTGACCACCGTACCAGAAGGGGTGACTGGGCAGGGTGGCAAAAACACCACCAAGACAGCTGTTTGCACCTGTTTCAGCCAAGGCACCAAGAATCCCAAGCACCAGGGCCAGCTTGAACTGCCGGGTAATAATGAGCCAGAACTCAAGAACCACAAAGCCCACTGCCAGACCGTACAGGGTACCCATCCACCAGATATTGGACGTGGGATTGGGGGAGATTACATTCCAGATGGCCATACGCCAGGGATTTTCAATCTCCATACCGATAACCGTAAAACCACTGATAATGGTGATCAGAGACAGCCAGACCATCCGATTGGCCAGAGGGGCTATCTTGTTGCCGCCGAAAACATGACTGATCGCGGCCAGCAGGCAGAGCCCGGTAGAGGTAATTGCAAAAAATGCATAGGTTGAGATCAACAGACCCCAGGGAACTTCACGGGTATTGTTGTAGACATGTTCGTGGCCGACAACAAAGCCGTACAATCCTACTCCAAGACCAGTGATCAGCAAGAGACCAAACAGTCCGGTCAATGCATTAACCCCGGGGCGCCCTACTTCCGGCTCAGCGATAGTTGCCAGTGAAAATCCGTTTGCCATTTTCCTACCTCCTTACGTTAATTAAAGAATCCGAAAGATACATAATTCCGAATCGATTTCTCATACACTTGCAGGTTCAATCATTTTTCCCCTGTTCTCTTTTGCCAGGGAACAGAGACCGATAATGACCACAACTGCTGAAAAGGGTCCCATGAGCAAAAAGAGGAGAAACGAGAGGCAGAACCAGAACGGTTCGCTCCAACTCGACAGAAGGGATATCATCCTGTGAAGGGGAGAATGACCGCCATCATTCGTCATTGCTTTTGTCAGTGTCTGGATGCTCATGGTGCCCTCCTTCTCATTATTCAGCTTGCTTGTGCTTGTGTTGTTTACCTTTTCTATCGCAAGGCATGTGCCAACAGCTGAACCCGGAGGGAAATAAACGGCCTTCATATTGTTAACTTATGAATATTACGTCATATAACTAACATGCATATCTATGTTTATACGCTTTATAGGAATAGTGAACATATAAAAGACTTATCAAGATAGCGCAGAATGCGCCCGGTAGACATCCAGACAATGGCTTATTTTGCGCCACCAGAGCTAAACAACCGCTAGCAGCCGCTATTCCAAACTAACAACTTGAT
>CAZQKF010000585.1:0-1770 GCA_964593645.1 uncultured Desulfobulbus sp. | reverse complement strand
GCCGGTTCAGCACCGGCAGAGAGCCTGGCATGCCAAGGCAGACCGGGCAGGTATGCGTATTAGGGGGGGCTCCAAACTCTGTGGAGCAGCCGCAGAAAATTTTACTCTTGGTCTTCATCTGGGCATGAATTTCCAGCCCGATAACAGTTTCAAATTCCATAACTTGTGTAATATATTGTTTCTTCTATACTATGTGTTCTACTCTAAGGGTAGGAGCGGCGCCCCGCCGCGAAATGACACGTGCCACCAAGCTTAACCAGCTACACATCAACGCCACCGGACCCGCTGTTCACCCACTCCCGAATCTTAACCAGCTCTTCCGACCATTTGTCAGAGGCGCGTATGTTAATAAACATCCCAAACAGTTCATTCACAAGCTTGGTCAAATCCTCAAACAGAGAAATCCGTTCCAGGATCTGCCCTTCAAGGCCGTCCGGATCATCGCCGTCATCGGCCCCGGCAGTCTTGGGCAGCCGAACGCTGCGAAATTCCATGGTAGCTGCGGTCAGGGTAACACTGAACTCATATTCGCCTCGGGCAAGTCGTATCCTGGCCTGTTCCGGCTTCTTACCCAGGGCAAGCCCGGCCCGGGCCTCTCTCAATTCGGTCTGCAAGCCGCGGCAGATCAGCTTTTCACTGTCTGCACCTTCACCGTATTCAAGCAGCATGTGTTTTTCAAACACCACCAGGATGTCACCGGTTCCGGGCAGATCTACATTGCCACCCCGTTCCTCGGATTTATACCAGAGCCAGGCCAGGAATTCCTGGCCCAGAAAACGTTTTTCCTGTATGAGATCAACTAAATCCATGTTTATCGGTTCCGGGTTCCGGGTTCAGGGCTCAAGGTTAATAAAATAATGCTCAATCCCCCTTACCCCTTTGTATCTAAATTAATATTGCCGGCCGAAGATCATCCAGGCCGGCCGCAGCCTCTTCATCGGCCAAATGGACAGCTGCATTCCAGGGGATCTGCAGGATCAGGGACAGGTCAAAGGTTTCCCTGAACAGATCTTCAAGTAATGCCAGTGCCTTGCGGCTGGTGGAGAAAAAGAGCAGGGTATTGTCTGACAGGCTCCAGCATAAATCATAAACGACCGGGATAGGGGCGGATTTACGCACCAGCTCTGCCCGCACCCGCTCTTTTATTTCCAGGCGGACATTACGGGCCAGGCGGGGCAGTTCTTTTTCCCGCTTGATCCGTTCCTCTTCCTTCATTGTATATTTTTTCAGCACTGCCGGAGAGACCTTACGCTCATCGGCCCGCATGGACAGCACCACATAATCACCGGCCGCATATGAACTGTAGGCAAAATCGGAATCAAACATATTGGCCACCGACACCCAGCCGATGGAATACTCGTCCATGGTGTCGTCAATGTCCTGAAAACTATGGGCTGCCACTTTTTCCGCAATAAAATCCCAGAAATTCTCTCCCGGTACCTCACCTTCAACGGTAAAGCGCGTAAATGATGCGCTGCCTGATATTAACGCCATAAAAATATCCTGTTGCAAAAGAAAAAACGGCACTTAGCCGCAGCAGGTCAAAATTCTATCAATCTGCCTTTATAGCAGAGTTAACAGCCGTCAACAAGGAATTTACGCGGCCAAATACAACGATTGGCATCAGAAAAAAAGAAAAAGCAACAAACAGTTTTGCATTATTTCTATTGACACGGTATATAGAAAAGGGTAGAAAAATCTGCTCGCAAACGACATGGGTCGTTAACTCAGCTGGTAGAGTATCTGCCTTTTAAGCAGAGAGTCGCGCGT
>CAZQKF010000584.1:0-1777 GCA_964593645.1 uncultured Desulfobulbus sp. | reverse complement strand
AACAGTCCGGCTCAGGATGAGGTAGAAGATACACCTGCTGCAGGAACAAAACCTGCTGATGATACCCCACCAAACGACACACCTGCCGACAGCACTACAAAGGACAACTCTCCTCCCCCTGCAGCATGATTGCCGCCCTTGAACATTTTCGCCCCCACCATGAGGAACTGCGCAAACGGCTGATCCGTATCTTCCTGGCCATCACTGTCTGCACAGTAGTGGCCTACCTGTTTATTGATCAGCTTGCCGGATTTTGCACCCGCCCCCTGTTCCTGGCCGATCCTGAGCTGAAGACCCTGGTCTACACCAAACTGACCGAGGCCTTTATCTCCTATATAAAGCTTGCTCTGCTGGTCGGCATTATAACCAGCTTTCCCTACCTGCTTTACCAGATCTGGATGTTTGTCTCACCGGGCCTGCTCGATAACGAAAAACGGATTGCCCGCCGTATTATCTTCTGGGCATCGGGTCTGTTTGCCGCAGGCGCCCTGTTCTCTTTTTTTATTGTCCTGCCAAAAACCCTGGCATTTTTCATGAGTTATGCAGGCACCAACCTTGAACCTATGCCAAAGCTCGGTCTGTATCTGACCTTTGTCGCCCGGATGGTGCTTGCCTTTGCCATTGCCTTTGAGATTCCCTTTCTCATGGTTATGGCTTCTGCAACCGGACTGGTCAAACACGGTCATTTTACCTCCAAACGCAAGTATTTTTATATAGCTATCGTCATTCTCTCGTTTCTGCTCACGGCAGGCGACATAACGGCAACGGTTCTGCTCTCTTTTCCCCTGTTTGCTCTGTATGAATCAGGCATTATTGCCGGTCGAGTATTTTCAGGTAAGAACAAAGAGGAATCGGAGAAGTAACACTGATGAAACGGCACGACAATCTCATGGTTCCTAAGGAGTAAGCTGTGAAGACTTTTTTTTCACTGATAGGGGTATGTATCCGCTGGTTCTGGAAGATTCTGACCACGGGACTCACCGTGCTCAGCGGCCTGATGGTGCTGTCGTCCATTTTACTGGTCGTATTCCTGATGTTATATCGCCCTGTAACTGAAGTTCCGGCTGGTGCCGCGTTGGTCCTTGCCCCCCAGGGCGATATTGTTGAAAAAAAATCACCGCTTGATCCCGTATCAAAGATGTTGAGTACTCTGGCCGGGGCAACGATTAATGAAGAACTGCTGCTCCAGGATGTTATAGATGGGATCAGGGCGGCAGCTGTAGACGACCGGATCAAACTGCTTGTGCTTGCCCCTGACCAGATGAAACAGGCAAGCCTCAACCAGCTGCGCGATATCGGTGGTGCCCTAGACGAATTTAAAGCAAGCGGCAAGGTTATTATTTCTCTGGGCGACAACTTTTCCCAAGGCCAGTACTATCTGGCCGCCTGGGGCGATGAGGTGTATCTTAATCCCATGGGCGGGGTCAGTCTGCAGGGATTTGGCGTATTTCGCCTCTACATGGCCCAGTTGCTGGAAAAACTCAGCATCAACTTTCATGTGTTCAAAGTGGGCACTTTTAAATCTGCCCTGGAACCTTTTATCCGCAGCGACATGTCGCCTGAGGCAAAAAAGGCCAACCAGCAATGGCTGACCTCCATGTGGGACACATACTGCGATGATATTGCCAAACATCGTGGCATCCCGCCCCGGGCGATTAATAATGCGGTCAATAAACTGGCAGACAACATAATGCTTGCCGGCGGCGACTCCGCTCAGATGGCCTTAAATAACGGCCTGATTGACGGCCTGAAGACCCGATATGAATTCAGGGAATAT
>CAZQKF010000583.1:0-1783 GCA_964593645.1 uncultured Desulfobulbus sp. | reverse complement strand
GCAGACAGTCTGTCAGGCAGCTGAACAGTTTCCATTGTATAAAAAAAAGATCGCGGTGCAACCCTTTTCAATTTTTTCTTTGCAACACCTGTAAGATGCTTTAGCATGGAATATTCATTAACATACCTGAAGTCAGCGCTGCACCCAATGAGAAAAGAGCAGACAACTTCTTTTACTGCCGGACAATTGCCGATGCAGGCACTCCTGCCAATTACTAATATTTGACCTCTGCCCATACAATGTCTGAAAAAGATTCCATCCCCCAGGTTCGTCAGCGTATTGACGAAATCGACGATACCGTCCTTGAACTCCTCAAGGAACGCCTTGACTGTGCTCTTAAAATCGGCCAACTGAAAAATGAAACCAGCCGGGCGAAGTGGGATCCCCAGCGTGAACGTGAGATTTATGAGCGGCTGTTTGCCGCCAATGAAAAAAAATTCCCGGAAAAAGCCCTGCGCTCTATCTTTCATGAGATTATTACCACCTGCAGGTTGTCACAGAAAAAAACCGAAGTTTCCTATCTCGGGCCGGAAGCAACCTTTACCCATCTTGCCGGTGTAAAATATTTTGGCCAGTCTGCCCGCTACAAATCCATGGAATCCATTGACGAGGTCTTTAACGAAGTGGAAAAACAGCGGGTGGAATACGGCATCGTGCCGGTAGAAAACTCCATTGAAGGTGCAGTCTTTTCCACCCTTGACTCGTTCATGAAATACAGCGTCAGCATCTGCGGAGAGCTCCATCTGCCCATTACCCATAACCTGGTCTGCCGTTCCGGAAATATGGAAGACATCCAGACGGTTGCCTCCCATTCCCAACCCCTGGCCCAGTGCCGCGAATGGCTACGCAAAAACATGCCAAACATCCCTACTCTGCCGGTCTTTTCCACCGGGGCTGCAGCCCAGATGGCTGCCAACAACCCCAATATAGGCGCTATTTCCAGCGAGCTTGCCATCAAGACCTATGACCTGCAGGTGGTTGTTAAAGGCATCGAAGACTATCAGGGCAATACCACCCGCTTTCTCGTTATCGGCTCCCAGTCGCCTTCACGCAGCGGTCAGGACAAGACCTCCCTGCTGCTGGGCGTTGCAGACCGGCCCGGCTCGCTGAACGAGGTGCTCACAGTGCTGTCGGCCAAGAACATCAACCTGGCCAAGATCGAGTCACGGCCCATCAAAGGCAAGCAGTGGAAATACCTTTTCTTTATGGACATGCTCGGTCACATGGAAGACCCGGTCATTAAAGAGGGCTGTTCAATTTTAAAACAGATCTGCCCCTACTATGAATGGCTTGGCTCCTATCCAAGGGCTGACAATTTTGAACCAATCAGTTAGAGTCTGCAGCGTGCAGTTAGAATACTGCGCGCTGTTTTTTCTCTCTTCTCCATTTTTGCAAACCTTCACCCCTGCCTTTATATAATGCCTTCTCTTCTCTCCTGCCAGGATCTCAGTAAATCCTTTGGTGCCCAGACCTTATTTTCTGCAGTTAACTTGGTCATCGGTAAAGGAGATAAAATCGGCATGATCGGCCCGAACGGCTCGGGTAAATCCACGCTGCTCAAAATTCTCTGCTCTCTGATCGAACCTGACAGCGGCAGACTGTTTCAGCAAAAACATGTCCGGGTCAGCTATCTTGCCCAGGACGATGTCTTTGACGACGACCAGAGTGCGGTCGATAATCTGTATACGGCTGTAACTTCACTGGATCTTGAGAGCACGGAACAGTTCAACCGAGTGCATACCATGCTCAGTCGGGCGGAATTTGCCGACCCGGAGGCTCCGGT
>CAZQKF010000582.1:0-1789 GCA_964593645.1 uncultured Desulfobulbus sp. | reverse complement strand
CTGCAGACAGTATCCCCTGCAGTGGACAGCGGGGACAATACTGCACCGGCAGGCGACCAGGATATTGACGGGCAGTCACGTATCCTGAACAGTAAAGTGGACATAGGGGCTGATGAAACAGTGCCTAAAAAAAGAACCTGTATTGCTGCCGCCAACCTGCTGCTTTTGAAAAAAAACGGCAGAGCGGATGGAGCTACCCGGCTGTCCATTGCCAAAACCGGAAGCCTGCAGAACCCGGCATGGTCACCCGACAGCGGCAAACTGCTCATTACCGTGTTTCGCAACGGATATAATATAGAACCGGCTGACCTGTTTCTCGTTGATCAGACAACTTCGGCTGTTACTTCTCTGGTTACCGATAACAGTGCTAATGTCAATTTACCCGGTTCCGCCTGGAACAGTACAACAGGAAAGATTATTTTTTCGTCCAGCCGCGAGCCCCATGATGAAATTTACCTGATCTCGGCTTCCGGTCAGCCTGGAGATGAGATACGCATTACCAACCGAACCGACCTGGTTGCCTATGAGCCCTCATTTTCACCGGCAGGAGACTGGTTTGTCTTTGAATCTCATCAGCTTGATATTGAGGACAACGGGATTATTATCAAGTACAAGGTTGATGGGAGCCGGCCCTATCAATCCCTGACCGCTGCAGGTGAGGATTGCCGCCAGCCGAACTGGTCGCCTGAAGGTAATCGTATTCTCTACCAGTGTTTTGCAGGCGGCCGGTGGGATATCTGGGTAATGAATTCGGACGGAACCGATAAGATGCAGGTAACCAGCGGTTCCGGTGATAAAACAGACGGCTCTTTTTCACCTGACGGCACCAGGATTGTCTACAGTTCCGATGGAGGCAGCCTGGCGCATGCCAATCTATTTGTTATTGCCGCGACAGGTGGCTCTTCATCCCGGTTGACCACGTATCCCGAAGGGTATGACGGTGCTCCTTCCTGGTCAGGGGATGGGGCCGGGATCGCCTTTGAATCCTGTGCCGGTGATCCGGAAGTGACCGGTGCAACAGAAATCTGGCAGATTGCCGCTCCGCCTGTTACCCCTTAAGGGAAACAATCAATGATGGGGGATAACACCTCATGTAATTTGATAGAGTCTGGAAGAACGGTTGAAACATACCGCGTTTAATCACCGGGGGCATTCATGAAAACAGTTATTGTGCAGTTTCTGCTCACCGCTGTTTGTTTTCTGTTTCTTATGCCTTTGGCCGGTTTTTACCGGGTAGCAGCCCAGGCCGGTGAAACTGCCGATTCAAACTTGAGCCTGTACATCTCTCTGATTATTGCAGCGGCCAGCAGCCGTAATCCTTTACCGCTCTCCGGCATATCGTACTGGGGGTATCAAATTCAGGAGATTACCGCACCAGGGGCAGTGGATCAGCTGGCATCTTCCCGTTACGACATGCTGGTCCTGGAACCTACCAGAACCGACTGGTCTTCGGTGGATAAAGATTTTAACACCCGGGCCATGGTCTCAGGTCTGAAAAAAAGCAGGGCCCATGATGGTATTCACCGTAAACTTGTTCTCGCCTATATTGATATTGGAGAGGCAGAGGACTGGCGATGGTACTGGACCTGGTCAACAAATTGGGACTGCTCCGGGGATCCGCCTGCAGACTGGCCCGGCTATATCCTTGCCTGTGATCCGGACGGCTGGGGCGGCAACTACCCGGTTGCTTTCTGGAACCAGGAGTGGAAAAATATTGTCATCCACGGGATTGCTCCAGACCCGTCCAACCGGAATTATGTCAGCATAATCGACGAGGTTATCCTGGATG
>CAZQKF010000581.1:0-1790 GCA_964593645.1 uncultured Desulfobulbus sp. | reverse complement strand
ACAACTCCTTGGAATCCTTTACCTTTTGAGATGGCTGAAACAACAACGTTGTCAGATTCAGTACCGGCCGGCCAAACGTCGCAGCAGCAGTTATCTGGTTGATCCCTATACCCTGCTGTTTTTCAAAAACGCCCTTTATCTGGGTGGTTATGCCCATAATCGCCAGGCCTTGCGGCTGTTTGCCATCGAACGGATCGAACATCTGGAACGCTTGACGGAGCGTTTTGAGGTGCCGGAGGATTACTCTGCCGATGCCTTGACCGGGGCCGCTTTCGGTCTGATCGACGACGGTGCAACCCAGCAGGTTGAACTCCTGTTCGATAAAGAGATTGCCCATCTTGTGCGTGAACGGATCTGGCACCCGGATCAGCAGCTTGAGAAAGGGCCGGAAGGTTCGTTGCTACTGCGTTTTGAGGCCGCCGGAGACAAGGAAATCCTCTCCTGGATCTATTCCTTCGTACCGCATGTGCGGGTGCTGGGGCCGCCATCGCTGCAGCAGAAGTTTGTCGAAGGGTTGACCCGGGGCCTGGAGTTTCAAATTAAATCCTGACAACTGTGACATATTCTGACTCGCCGATAGGGAGAATGGAGGCTAACTTAAAACCTAGCGCGGGAGGACGAAATGATCTGGTTAGCTCCAATGTCAGGCACAGAAGAGGGTAGCATCTATTTTGATATCCGTGATATTGCTCTGCAGCGGACCGGCAACGGGACGGAAGGGGTCGTCCGTGGCCTGCTCGGTGACGGTCGGCTGGAACTGTGGGGCGAGGTTCACCTCGGCAGCTCTCCGCAGGTGCAGGTCCTGCCGTTGTGGACTGACGACGGGCAAGTGGAAAACTTTACCGTTGCGGTTGATGAAGGGCTTCTCAAAGCGCAACTGCTGGAGGCCGTACAGCAGGTTTTTGTCACAGTCGGTGCTCTTTCACCGACCGAACCGGCTCTGAACGGCAAGCCTTCTATCTCGGAATCGGCAAACCGGGGCCCTTGTCTGGCTGCGTAAATCGAGCAGTCAGCCGGCGGTGCTTGTAATGGATACGGATGAACTATGCGAAAGATTATCCTGGCATCGACCAGTCCTTACCGGCAACAGCTTCTGCGGCAGCTGCAACTTCCCTTTGTTGCCGTAGCGCCCGCGTATGATGAGAAGATCGCTTCACAGGTGACACCTTCTTTACTGGTTCGTCATCTGGCTCTGGGTAAGGCTCAAAGCCTCGCTGTGGATTATCCTGATGCCCTGATCATCGGTTCGGATCAGGTTTTTATCGATCCGTCGGGACGATCGATCGGCAAGCCGGGGACTCTGGAAAAAGCCTTCCAGCAACTCAGACGGATGGCGGGTAAACGGCATACCTTTGTCACCGGTCTGGCGTTGGTTGACAGCCGCTCCGGTACCCTCATGACCGATTATGTCCCTTTTTCAGTCACCTTCCGGCAACTCTCTGATGAGCAGATCTGGAACTATCTGCGGCGGGAAAAACCTTTGGATTGTGCCGGATCGTTTAAAATTGAAGGGCTGGGGATTGCGCTGATGGAAAGGCTGGAAGGGGAGGATTACAATGCCCTGATCGGTCTGCCGCTGATTAGACTGGTCTCGATGTTGGAGCGGTGCGGTGTCAGGATATTGGGCGACTGAGGAATTAGGTTTGTTTCATTTTGCTTGACTTTTGTTATTGTCAAGCGTAAATTGCAAAGCTACATAGTAGCTGGACAGCTATCAACCGAAAGGGCAAAACCAGAGAAATCTGGTGACGCAAAGCCACGGGTCCTCAATTTCAGGACAGCCGGGTTGC
>CAZQKF010000580.1:0-1794 GCA_964593645.1 uncultured Desulfobulbus sp. | reverse complement strand
GCTCTTTTTCAGTTACGGCCAATTTCCCTGTTACGGGCATAATTGAAAATGCTCCGTAGTCATTGATCCACGGGCTGGGCTGGTGGGTCTGTCGGAATCCGTTTATCTTATGATCTTGGTATTGATAGATCCATCCATTGCCCATGTTCCCGGTCTGGGGCGTCCAAAAATTCATACCCCACGGCATGGCGATAGCCGGATAAGTATTACCCGTGGATAATAGGGGTGTAGAGGCACTTCCGACCAGGGGATTAACAAGTTCGGCAGGTGTGTTATTTTTCTGGGAGAACACATTGCCAGATAGAAGAGCCATAAAAAGGACCAAATTCCATATTACAAGTCTTTGCATGAGAAGCTAATTTTAGTTAATGAATGAATTTGATATCAGTAAAACTAATTTTTTCTTTTAGAAAGTTCTTCCATCGCTGTATGATATCCTTCCATATCTTCCAGCCGCAATAAAATCAGATATACCATCCCGAAATAATAAACGGGAGGTGCCATGGAGCGCATTTGGGGCGAGGAGCCTTTGCCTTCAAATCGTAATGTATGTGTTCCTGCTGTGAGTTGGTGCAGATCAAAATTTTCCCAGAGCGGATCATTGCCGGAGGTATACAGGTCCAGTTCACCGCTGAGAGGCTCACCGTCGAGAAAGGGTTGGAATTTTCCTGAAAAAAGTGAGTGCATAATAAAAGCGCCAATTTGGTATCTCCCGGGGGCATCCACCTCAAAATCGAATTCGATACTGGCGTCGGGTTTCATGGGAAGATAATCTACTCCGGGGCCTGATTTTTTAATTCCGTTGGAAGGGTCTGCCCTCATGGTTAATTTTTCTGCTGATAAAATACGGTAGGGGGCCATGCGTTTATCCGCGGGTTGGAGAGAAGCTGAAAATGTGGCAGGGGGAAACTGATACCAGACAGCCACAGAACTAATCCAGTCGGATCGTTCGACAAAACTTCCCAACTGCAGCCCTATGTCCGAAAAGACACTCCCCTTATGTTCTATTGTGACTTTTAATGATTTTTTAAAAGGTATAGGATCCGGAATGTGCCAGCGATAGGCGGTAACTCTGTCTCCCGGAAAATAACCTTCCCAAAGTGATACGCCATAATAGGGTCTGTCGAACTGCCGGAAACCCCAGGCATCTCCAAAGTAATCTTCCGTACCGGTTCCCTGCAGTGAAGGATTCTCTTCTCCGTCAACGTAAAACCGGTCATCGCCTTCGCCAAACCATCCCAGTTCCATATTCTGCACGGACAAGACGGTCCCCACATAATGTCCCTTTCCTTTTGTCTCTAAAATAGTATAATCGCCAGGTTGAGCAGGAAATTGCTGATGATATCTTGCATGGAAATATAACATATTCTCAGGAAGGGATTCATATTTTTCCCAGTCCAGGTAATAGTAAAGCGATTCTGCCCGGAATTTATCCGATTCATTTGTTATCGTGATCCTTGCATGTTTACGAAATGGCATTTCCCAAAAGCTGTTCTTGGCCCTGCCGTAAGAGGAGGTGCTGACCGGTTCGGATTCAAACGAGACCAGGGCTCCGTGCCCTACCCCAAAAAAGTCACCCACCGGAGTTACAACGCTCGGAGTCTCGTTACTGTCCCAATACATTCGGAGCACCAGGGAACGCCCGTAAAACGGATCTGCAGAACCAATGGTCATCCAGATGTGGTTAATGATCCCGGGGCCTTCTAAATCACCAATCACGATTGTTTCTCCTGGTTCAAGAGACATCGCATCACCGTTATTGTGTAAGTCCTTATTGGAGCTGCTCTCGCGCAT
>CAZQKF010000579.1:0-1795 GCA_964593645.1 uncultured Desulfobulbus sp. | reverse complement strand
ATCAATAATGACCGGGCTGAGGTTGCGGGACAACCTGCGCACATTTTCCAGAATTTCATTTATGTTGGTTCGCAGTCGTTCCAGCCAGTCAACGACCGGCTCCTGATCTGCAAACTCGTTGCTCATAACCCGTATCTGCAGTTTCAAGGCGGCAAGGGACTGGCCGAGTTCATCGTGCAGCTCCATGGCTATACGTTTCTGCTCATCTTCCCGGGCACAGAGCAGAGCAGTTGACAGGTTGCGTAAGTTCTTTTCTGAAATCTGACATTGCTGATTGGTTTCAGTAAGCATCCGGTTCTGCTCAAGAATATGTTCATGCAGCATACTGTTTTCTTTAGTCAGCAGCCAGGTCTGCGCAGCCTGACTCAAGATCATCCGCATCTGGACGATATCCCAGGGCGTTAAAATAAACTGGTAGATATGCCCCTTATTGATGGCATCAATGGTGTCTGAGATATCAATATAGCCGGTAATAATGATTCGGATGACTTCAGGATTCTGGACATAAATCCTGCTCAGCAGATCCACACCACTCATGCCCGGCATGTTTTGATCCGATAGAACCATGGCAATATCTGATTCGCGCTTAAAGACTTCAAAGGCCTCTTCAGCCGAAGCTGCACTTAATATATGGTATTCACGGGTAAAACAGTTAACAAAAAGTTCTGTACTTTCAGGTTCATCCTCGACAAAGAGAATTTTGAGCTTTTCCGGCTGCCGGTGATGAGAAGTTGCGTCCATGGGTACCTACTGTTTTGTATCAGTTATTTTTTTACAATTACGGAGATGTCAACATCCAATGAATCACAACTGTTACCATGAAGTATAGATTGGAACAAATTGTTTTTCTGATCTTTTACCTAAGCCTTGGCCTTTCTTTTCCTACACGATCAGGCCAAGAAGAGTTTACTCGTTGCCTTGCCTGCTCCACCAGGTGTAAATTAACTGATAGGGATTATAATAGAGGGGCAGGGTTTCGGGCATGTTGAACTTGGCCCTGTAGGCAATGCGATGGAAGGCAAGATACCAGTTTGGTACCACATAATAGTCAAACCAGAGGACACGATCCAGGGCCTTGCAGGCGGCTGTCAGTTCTTCCTGGGTGCGGGCATAAATAATTGCCTCAACCAGGTGATCAACAACCGGAGAGTTCACTCCGGCAAGGTTTCGCGAGCCTTTACGGCCAGCCGACGTAGAGGACCAGTAATCACGCTGCTCATTACCCGGAGACTGGGATTGTCCATACACATTGACCACCATGTCAAAATCAAAATTCTTGATCCGGTCGCTGTACAGGGCAGGATCGATAGTCCGGTAGCTTGCCTTGATCCCCAGCCTGGCAAGATTTTTCACATACGGGGCCATGACCCGCTCAAAAGACGGGCTGACCAGTAATATCTCAAAGATAAACGGCGTACCGCTGCTGTCTGTCAAGACCCCGTCTTTGACCTGCCAGCCGGCTTCTGCCAGCAGTTTTTTTGCCAGCCTCAGATTTGCACGCAAGCTGCCGGGAGGAGTAGTGGTTGGTGGCTTTAACGCAGTGGTAAAGACCTCGACTGGAAGCTGTGCTTTAAATGGTTCCAGCAGTTTCAGCTCTGCTGCACCGGGCAGACCGGTTGCGGCCAGGTCGGAATTACTGAAATACGAGTTTGAGCGGGTATACTGGTTGAAAAACAAGGCCTTGTTGATCCACTCAAAGTCCAGGGCAAGCCCCAGGGCCCGGCGTACTTTTGCATCATGAAACAGTGGATTACGGGTGTTGAAGACAAAGCCCTGCATTCCGGCATCATTTTTA
>CAZQKF010000578.1:0-1796 GCA_964593645.1 uncultured Desulfobulbus sp. | reverse complement strand
CACCAGCAATGGTGGCATGAATGCCGGAGAGAAAGATGCAGAGCCAGACCCCGGCAATCAGCAGAAAAATGCAGATCGGTCGCTGAATATGGTTTCTGACGATCAGTCCAAGCAGGGCAAGGAGAAAGGCTGAAGTAACCAGCGGGCCGATATGGATTTGATCAGTGTAGAACAGGGCGATAACCAGCACAGCCATGAGATCATCAACAATGGCAAGTGCGGTCAGAAATACCTTGAGACCAATGGGCACCCGTTTACCGAACAGGGCCAGCAGCCCCAGGGCAAAGGCGATATCCGTAGCCATGGGAATGCCCCAGCCGCCGGCTGCAGGCCCGCCGGGGTTGAAACCAAAATAGATCAGGGCTGGAACAATGGCTCCGCCGAATGCCGCCATGACCGGTAGAATGGCTTTCTTTACCGAGGAGAGCTCGCCAATCAGAATTTCCCGTTTAATTTCCAGGCCGACGACAAAGAAAAAGATAGCCATCAGTCCGTCTTTTATCCAGTGATCCAGAGTAAGGTGATACTGTCGGCCATTAAAGTAAGTGCCGATATCCAGATGGCTCAGGGTATGATACAGGCCTTGCCAGGGAGAATTAGCCCAGATAACGGCTGTAACAGTAGCCAGCAGCAGGACAATAGAGCCCGATGTCTGGGAGTGGAAGAATTGTTCAAAGAATGTCTTGGGTGATTTGAGTTTCATGAGACCGGTGACCTGAACTAAAAGGAATACGAATATTTATCAATTATAGTATTTTTATAGGAATCAGTAAAGTGTCATTACTGAGTTTCATTTTTGATTCCCTGCATTCTGTCGATAAATCAGGCAACTGCAAAGTGGTCAATGGGTACTGCGTGGATGCAGCCGCAGCATGGAGACCACCAGACTGCCAGAGGCAATGAATACCCCGGTGAGTATCAGACCAAGTGAAAATTGACCGCTGTCAGCCAGTCTGGTTATTGCAGCAGGGATCACACCGCCGCCGACAACAAAGGCGATGGGGATGGCCAGCGAGATGACGATGTTGCGTGAGCCTGCTGATCCTATCTGGGACAGGATTGTAAAGGCCGGGGCGAAAAAGCAGACTGCAAGCAGCGGCTGGAGCCAGATCCAGGTTGGCAGCAGGCTGACCGGGCCGATTCCCAGCAATGCTGTAAAGGAACCACTGAGTAGCAGAACTATGGCTATGGTTCTGCGGGGGCCAAACCTGTCGGCAAGCCAGCCGCCTAAAAAAGCAGTGATCAGGGTCGTTGATCGGGACAGGCCGACCAGCAGGTTTACCGCCTGTTCATTCATGCCCTGCTCGCTGACCAGAAACATCGGCAGCACACTGTACACACCGTGTGTTGCGCTGATGCCCATGGAAAACAAGATGACCATCAGCCAGAACGGAGCCTGGAGCATCAGCTCCCGGCAGCCGGCAAGATTGGGTGCTGCACCTTTGAGCTGGCAGCTATGTCCGACAAATGCGTAGAGCAGTGCCGCTGCAAGGCAAAGAGTTGCCGGCAGCAGGATAATCTGTTGCCAGTTCAATATGGGCAGCAGCCAGGCCGTAAGCAGCGGAGCGCTCAAAAAAGCAAGATTGGGCGCAATTTCATGGATACCAAAGGCTCTGCCCAACTGATGAGACTGGTAGAGGTCGGTAATGGTGGCAACGGCAGATGGCAGATAGAGACCGGCCGCTGCGCCCAGAAGAAAAAAGGATACCCGGAGCAGAAGCAGCAGGCCGGGACTGAGGGCAACGCAGGTCAGGGACAGGGCAAGGGCCAGCATGGAAACTATGATGGTTTTTTTA
>CAZQKF010000577.1:0-1801 GCA_964593645.1 uncultured Desulfobulbus sp. | reverse complement strand
GATGCTGTCTGCTGACATCAGCCCCGTGCAGCCGGTTCATCATCAGCAGGAGCACATCACTGTTGGCCTCCATGTAGCTTGAACAGCAGCCGCCTCCTGACTCGTCAGCGCAACTGCAGCAGAGACTGTCCATGTGCATGGCCGTCATCTGGCTGGATAATTCAGTAACATATTTGTCCAGCAGGGCAAGAGAACCGATGATTTTTGTATCCGCTGACAGTTCCTCCCTATGGCGGCTATACAGTTCTTCCATGGCATGTATTTTTTCATCGGTCGTTCCTGAGAAAAAACGATCCAGGTTATGCCGGGGTGCTGTTGTCATGAGATTGCCGCCTATTTGACCGACTGCATAAACTGTTTCCAGACCGGGGCGGCTGCCCTGCCGCCGGTTTCTCCTCTGCCCAATGCCTTGCCCTTGTCATAGCCCAGCCAGACGCCTGCAGTTACTTTCGGGGTATAGCCAATGAACCAGGCATCCATATTGTTGTCTGAAGTACCTGTCTTACCGGCGGCTCCGGCAATGCCCCGGGCCTTGCTGCCGGTTCCTTTGCTGATGACCTGCTGCAGGATAGAGGTCATGGTCATTGCCGTATCTGCTGTTATTACCCTGTGTGCCGGCTGCTGCTGCCACAGGGCAATGCGGCCGTTTTTGTCCTGAACCCGGGTGATGCAGACCGGGGCATGATACAGCCCCTTATTGGCAAACATGGTATAGGCGGCCGTCATTTCAAGAACCGACACGGGTGAGGCGCCCAGTGCCAAAGGAAGTTCAGGCTTCAAACGGGCCGTGACCCCTGCCTTTTTTGCAAGTTGCATGACCTTTTTCACACCGGTTTTCTGCAGGAGTTTGATGGCGACAATATTGCGCGAATGGATGAGGCCGTCGGCAAGCGTAGTCGGGCCGAAATATTTACCGCTGTAATTTTTGGGGCTCCAGGATGAACCGTTTTTGTTTTGGATGGAAAAAGGTTTGTCATCAATGGTGTCAGTGGGCTTGGCACCCCGTTCAAAGGCGGCGGCATAGACCAGTGGTTTAAACACGGAACCGGGCTGCCGGTTGGCCGGCACAGCCCGGTTATACTGACTTCTGGTATAATCCGTACCACCGATCATGACCAGAATCCTGCCCGATGCTGTGTCCAGGGCAATAAGGGCTGCCTGGGGACGTTGTTTTGATTTATGACGGCTCTGCACGGCCCTGGTTCCCTTTGAAATGGCCTTGTAAGCGGCTTTCTGCAGGCCGAGATCCAGGGTTGTGTAGACCCGGAGCCCGTCCCGCAGCAATGCTTTTCTCCCGTAGCGTGGTTCAAGTTGGGAGCGGACGTATTGGGCAAAGTAGCCGTTCATATCCCTGTTTTTCTGTGGATGGCCCAGGGTGAGTTTACGTTCATAGGCTTTACGGGCAGCCGATGCAGAAATAATTCCCTCTTCGGCCATGCGGTTGAGCACGTAGCGCTGCCTGGCCTTGGCCCGTTTAAAATGGGTCAGGGGCGAATATCGGCTGGGTGACTGGGGCAGCCCGGCTAAAATGGCAATCTCCGCGAGATTAAGCTTACGGGCGGGTTTGTTGAAATAGGTCCTGGCCGCCGCTTCGACCCCATAGGCGCCCGAACCTAAATAGATTTCATTGAGGTAAATGGACAGAATTTCTTTCTTGGTCAGCATCCGGTCCAGTCGGTAGGAGAGGATAGCCTCTGTGACCTTGCGCAGATAACTCTTTTCCCGGGTAAGCATCAGGGACCGGGTAACCTGCTGGGTAATAGTGCTGCCGCCCTGGGCCCGTTCACCTGCCCTGATATTA
>CAZQKF010000576.1:0-1813 GCA_964593645.1 uncultured Desulfobulbus sp. | reverse complement strand
CGTGGGCGAGATCGGCTCCATCCCGGCCGCACCTGCCATTGCCAATGCATTTTTCGATTATGACGGCAAGAGGAGATACTCCCTGCCGCTGGAGAAACCGGAGAAGAAATGACAAAACCACGGATGCACGCAAATGGACACGGAAAAAAACCATACCTGTCCGTGTCCATCCGTGGTCAAATTTTATATAATTCCAAGGTGCAGCCATGACCATTTATCTGCAGAATTCCCGCTATATTGATCCAGACACCCTGAAAATCTCCTCCACCCACCTTGCGGTTGAAGACGGTGGTGATGGTGGCGTGCAACTCATCGACACTATTCCTCCTGCCGGAGAACGCGGTGAGGGCGACCGGGTTCTGGACTGTAAACACCGCTTTGTCACCCGCTCCTTTGGCTGCGGCCATCATCACATCTACTCTGCGCTCTGCCGGGGAATGCCCGCGCCGCCCAAAACCCCCACCAACTTCCTCGAGGTACTGGAATACGTCTGGTGGCGGGTGGACGCCCGCCTTGACCTGGACATGGTCAAGGCCAGTGCCCTGGCCGCGGGACTGCAGATGGCCCGGCGCGGAGTGAGCTTCTGCATTGATCATCACGCCTCTCCGTTTCATGTAAGCGGCAGCCTGGAAACCGTTGCCGAGGCCTTTGAGCAGGTTGGCATCGGCCATCTCATGTGCCATGAATCTTCCGACAGAAACGGCCCCGAAGCTGTCAGGCAGAGCCTGGCCGAGCATGAGAGCTACCTTGCCTCGGGTCGCCCCGGCCTTATCGGCCTGCACGCCTCATTCACCGTGGGTGATGATCTGCTGAACAAATCCGTGGAGCTTGCCCAAAAATATGATACCGGCCTGCACATCCATGTGGCCGAGGACATTGCCGACCAGGTTCACTGTGAAAAAACCTATTGCAAACGGGTGGCAGAGCGACTCCGGGACGCGGGCGGACTGGCAAGCTCGAAAACCATTCTCGGCCATTGCCTGCACTGTAACGATGAGGAACGAAAGATCATCAGTGACTCCGGGGTCTGGGTGGTCTCCAACGTGGAATCCAACCAGAACAACAATGTAGGTCTGACCGATTACGACTGGCTGGATAATGTCATGCTCGGTACCGACGGCATGCACAACGATATGCTCCGCTCGGCCAAGGCCCATCACCTCTGTTGCTCCACCACCGGCGGTGTCGGTTACGATGAAGTCTACCGCCGTTTTCGCAATATACACAACTATCTTGCCCAGTTTCCGGGTATCGGCGACGGCGCAAACAACCTGGTTATTCTTGATTACGATCCCCCCACTGAACTGACCGCTGACAATTTTTTCGGTCACTTCCTCTTTGGCCTGGAGGCCTTGCATGTGCACACGGTCATTGCCCGGGGCCGGGTCATTATGGAAGACCGGCGCTCAACCCTGGTTGATGAAGAGGAAGTGTTATCCTTTGCCCGCGAGCAGGGACTGCGGCTCTGGGAGGCATTGCAAAAGTAAATATGAAACTCCTGGTGACAAACGGCACGGTGGTCACGTCCACCACAACCCTTCAGGCGGATATCCGCATTGAAGACGGCCGTATTGCCGCCATCGGAGAGAACCTGGATCAGGGTGACGCAACAATTATTAATGCTGCCGACTGCCTGGTCCTGCCCGGCGGCGTGGATGTCCACACCCATGTCAACCTGAGTGTGGGAACGGAAAAAGTAAGTGATGGCTTCCAGCACGGCACCATGGCCGCTGCCCATGGCGGTACCACCAGCATCGTTGAGCATACGGGTTTTGGGCCAAAAGGATGCGGTCTTTTCCATCAGATTGACCAG
>CAZQKF010000575.1:0-1814 GCA_964593645.1 uncultured Desulfobulbus sp. | reverse complement strand
TCTCGGATATACCGGCCCGGTCGGCGAGAACCTCCAGTATTTGTTTTATGACGGCCAAGATCGTCTGCTTGGCTGCATGTTGTACGGTGCGGCAGCCTGGCAAGTGGCAGACAGAGATCACTATATCGGCTGGGATGCGTCTGCCCGCAAACGAAATCTGTCCCGCATTGCTAATAACATGCGATTTTTGATCCTGCCCTGGGTACAGGTTCCGCACCTGGCCAGCCACATTCTGGCGATGATTCGTCACCGTCTATCCAGGGATTGGCAAGACAAATATGGACATCCGATCCTGTTGATAGAGACCTTCGTTGAACAGGATCGTTTTGCGGGAACATGTTACAAGGCCGACAACTGGATTTGTATTGGCAAAACCCGTGGACGCAGTCGCAACCACAACTGCGGTGAACCAATGGTACCAGTCAAATCGGTTTGGCTCTACCCATTGTTTCGTGCATTCCGCAAAGCTCTCACGGCATAGACAGAAGAATACCTGTGAAATCCACCCTCCCTCACATCCCGGAAGAAGAACAAACACCGGCTGTGCGTCTTCTGATGGCATTTATCGAACAGCAACAAGAAACCATCCTGAAACAACAGGCGGAAATCGAATCACTGAAGGCCGAAATTGCCCGACTTAAAAAGCTGCCCCCGAAACCAAAAATCAGGCCCAGTAAACTATCCAAGGGTGACAAGGGCAAAGGTTCAGGCAATTCCGGAAAATCAACCACGTCTCGTAAACGTAAAAAGAAACTGACCATTCACAAGACAGAAATCATCAAACCTGATAATCTGCCAAAAGGATCACGCCTGCTTGGGTATGAAGATTACACTGTCCAGGATATGGTAATCCAGCCATACAATACCCGTTACCGACTCGCCCGCTACCGGACACCAGATGGCACAAAAGTAATCGGTGTTCTCCCTGAAGAGCTGCAGGGAAGCCATTTCGGAGTTACTCTTAAAAGTTACATCCTGCATCAATATTATCATCAGCGTGTCACTCAGCCTTTAATTCTGCAGCAACTGACCGAGTGGGAAATCGATATCTCCAGTGGACAAATCAGCAACATTCTTATCCAGGACAAAGAGGAATTTCATGCGGAAAAGGATGAGTTACTGAGTGCTGGAATTAACAACAGCAGCTATATTCATGTCGATGACACCGGCAGTCGCCACGATGGAAAAAACGGATACTGCACCCATATTGGTAATGAATCATTTGCCTGGTTTGCCAGCACAGGATCTAAAAGCAGAATCAACTTTCTTGAGTTGCTGCGCGGCAAGGCTGTGGACTACACTATCAACGCCAATGCGCTCAATTACATGAAAACGCAGGGACTGCCCCGGCACCCCCTTACGGCAATCAAAAATAGCGACACCTTTCTTTTTGATGACGAAGAAGCATGGAAGACGCATCTGGCACAACTCAATATCACCAATAATCGACACATACGCATTGCCACAGAGGGAGTGTTGCTTGGAACTTTGAGTGCCGGCGGCTTTCCTCCCGATCTGGTCGTTATCAGTGACGATGCCGGACAGTTCAACGTTCTCCTGCACGCCTTATGCTGGATCCATGCTGATCGGGTTTTTCAACGCATTGTGCCTGTATGCGACAAACATGCCGAGAAGCTTGAATGGGTTCACAGCGAAATATGGGACATTTTTTCGAATCTGAAACAGTATAAAGAAAAACAAGATCCCGATTTGAAGATTGCAATTAAAGGCCGTTTTGATGAACTGTGCTCCACTCAGACATCTTTTGCAACCCTGGATCAGGCCCTCAAACGACTGGCAAGCAATAGGGATGA
>CAZQKF010000574.1:0-1814 GCA_964593645.1 uncultured Desulfobulbus sp. | reverse complement strand
AAACAGTATGATGTAGGAGTGGCTAGGCGCCGCACCTACATCTGATTTTGCAAGGACTGTCTCCAGGTGTGAATAAAAAAAAGTGGCAGGAAAAGGGCGTTGGCCACCGGCAGCGGCTGCGGGATAAATTTCTGGAGCTGGGCATTGATTCCCTGTCTGATGCCGAGATTATAGAACTGCTGCTGACCTTTGGTACGCCGAGATCTGACTGTAAAGAGCCTGCCCGGGCCGCCTTAACGAAATTCGGCAACCTGCCTGCCGTGCTGGATGCCCATCCTGGGGCACTTCGAGAGATCAAAGGCATCGGCCCCAAGAATGTCTTTGCCCTCCAGTTTATCCAGGGTGTTGCCCGCAGATACCTGCGCCAGCGGATCCAGGGCAAGAAATACATGTCCTCCTCCCGGGATGTGGCAGATTATCTTATCCATGCCATGCGCGGGCTCAGGCATGAGGTGTTCATGGTGGTCTACCTTGATGCCTCTCACGCCGTGATCGATTCCGAGATTCTCTCCGAGGGTACAGTGACCGTCAACACGGTCTATCCACGCGAAGTGGTCAAGGCGGCTCTGAAATGCAATGCCAGTGCCCTGATTATTGCCCACAACCATCCTTCGGGCAGCCTGCAGCCTTCCAGTCAGGATGAGCAGCTGACCCGCACCCTGGCCCTGGTCTGCTCGTTCATGCACATCAACCTGCTTGACCATCTCATCATCGGGGACGGCGAAACAGCATACAGCTTTGCCGACCACGGGCTGATGGCTGCTGTCCGTAATGACTGTGCAGAACTTCGTTCCCGCCTTGGCTGAACAATCCCCTGCCGAGTCCCGGCAAGCCCATTCGTACGGCGTATACATTCATGTGCCGTTTTGTATCCAAAAATGCGCCTACTGTAGTTTTTATTCAGTTCCCGGGCATACTACATGGTTTGAGCGATATGTAGATGCGGTCACAGTATTGATCCACCAACAGGCTGCTTCGACCTGGATAAAGGGGCGTCAGCTGGAGTCCATTTTTTTCGGCGGAGGCACGCCCACGGTACTGCAGCCCGAGCAGCTGGTTGGGATCCTGCAAGAATGCAGACATAGTTTTGGCGGAACTCTTGAAAAATTGGAGGTCTCTGTAGAGGTCAACCCAGCCACCATTGATTTTAAAGGACTTGTCTGTCTGCGCCAGGGTGGATTTAACCGGATTTCCATTGGCGTGCAGTCCCTGGATGACAATGAACTTCGTCGTCTTGGCAGAGTACATACAGCTGCAGATGCCTGTGAAACTGTTTGCCTGGCCCGAAAAGCCGGGTTCTCAAATTTGAGCCTGGATTTGATGTACGGACTGCCGGGGCAGAAACCGGTAAGCTGGCAGCAGACACTGGAGCAAGCCTTGACCCTGCAGCCGGATCACCTCTCTATGTATGAATTAACCATTGAAGAGAAAACACCTTTTGCTGTTCTGGCCGGTCAGGGGGCGTTAGCTTTACCGGATGAAGATGAGGTGCTGGCCATGATGGCCTGTACCAGCCGTATTATTGACCAGTCAGCGCTTCAGCGCTACGAGATCTCCAATTCTGCCCGCCCGGGATATGAGTGCCGCCATAATATCAATTACTGGCAGAACGGATCATACCAGGGATTCGGCCCTGGAGCTGTTTCGTGTATCTCCGGTCTGCGGACAACCATACCTGCCGATGTAGGGAAGTTTTGCCGGATGGTTGAGGCCGGAGCCTCCGTTGTTGCTGGTGAAGAACAGCTGACCCGAGAGGAGCGGTTTCGCGAGACTGTCATTATGGGGCTGCGCATGCTCCAGGGCATCTCTCTTGC
>CAZQKF010000573.1:0-1825 GCA_964593645.1 uncultured Desulfobulbus sp. | reverse complement strand
TTCGCCGGCGCTGACTTTACAGAGGCTTCAACCGCTGCCGGTGCCGATACCTGACAGGTCATTTGCCTGTACGCCCCGGCCAATGGCTGCGCCATAGTCACGAGCCAGCGATTCACGGTTGCCTTGGGCCGCCTGTTTGCTGAACGTGCTGCGCATGGCCTGCATATCTCGGGCCGCATACCCTTTCTGAACTGCCTTGCCGATTACATCTGCCGTTGTTGCCGAGGAAACACCCTGCCTGGACATATCCCGGGCAGTACGCATTGACTCTTCGGCAAGTTGGTATAGCTTTTTGCTGTCTATTTGCTGTGCTCTGGTTTGTAAGTTGTTGACAAGTCGGTTCGCATCCCGGCGGGTCAGTCCGGCTGCAATTCCGGCGGTCAGCGTGTTGCCGAGTTTGGCCGCCTGACTGCTGTTTGGGGTGAGTTTCCGGGCAAGGGTATAACTATATTCATAGCGGGAGGTTACCCGCTGCATAGCAGTAATGATTCTATCCGGATCGATCTGTTTGGCCATGCCCTCGTACACTTTACTGCGCACGGCCTCTGCGGGTACGCCGCTACGCCTGGCGGTGTCGATAATACTCTGAACCTGGGCTGCCTGAGTTGTACTGAATCCGGCTTGATCCATTGCCTGGTTGAGCTCAATAGTAGGATCTGCAGCCCAGGCTCCGGCTGGAAGCAGGATGATCAGCGCTATGAGGAGAGTAATTGTTTTCATAATAAGTCCGTACTGTACCGTGTTGTCTGTTTACTTAGTAAACGATTCATGCCTGAAAAAGTTACAGTTTATGGCTGGTAAAGACAGTTTTCCGAGCCGAAGTCATCTGTTTCTTTCAGCCTGCATTCAGGCCGATAAGGTATGCCGTCAACAATATAAAAATATTTCATCTCTCTTGCTTCAGGTACTGTTACCTGCCAGGTGCCGTTTTTGTTCAGCCTGGCATCATGGAGCATGTAGCTGTCTGTTGACAGGGCAAGCTGAACCTTGTTTGCCTTGGGCATGCGTAGAGAAAAGAGCAGTCCTTGCGACTGTTGCTCTATAGTATGCCCGGCAGCACAGCCGGACAGCAATACCCCGAGCAGCAGGGAAATAACCGGGAGTTTTTTCATATGGACATTGTAACGTTGATAATGCTGTTTTTGCCGCCGAAATCATCCTGCTCCTGGGTAAGCACAGTGGGGTCAGGGATCTGCTTATCATTGTCGACCAGGTAACTGTACCGGTGTTCGCCTGCAGGCAGCGGCAGGGTAACAGTCCAGTAGCCGCTACGGCCTACTTTTTCCATGGAAACCGGTGACCAGTGGGTAAAATCACCGACAATCCGGGCCTGGCTTACATCGGGCCGATAGATGACAAAACGGTGCTGCAGTGCTCCAGGCTCTGTGATCTGGCCGGGACGGAGAAGAAAGATACCGGCAACCAGGACCAGGGCAGTGGCAAATCCGGCTACCGGTGTAAACCAGGGCTGCAGCCAGGATTTTTTTTCCTTCTGCGGGGCGGGTATATTTATTGCGGGCAGGGCCGTCACCATGTCGCCCTGGAGCAGCTTTTCCTGCTCCAGCAGTTCCACGGTTTCCTCCGTAAACGGTTCGCTGCTGTGTATGGACTCGACAAACTCGATTTTTTCATCAAGATTAAGTTCATTATCCACAAACATGCTGATCAGATAGTCTTTCATGTTGTTCTCTGCTGCATAATTTTTTTGAGTTTCAGCCGGGACCGGTGTATCTTTACCTTGATGTTGGCCTCGCTGTTTCCTGTAATATCGGCTATTTCACGGTACGTCAAGCCGCTGGTGACCACAAGGGCCATAATGTCCTGT
>CAZQKF010000572.1:0-1827 GCA_964593645.1 uncultured Desulfobulbus sp. | reverse complement strand
TATCCCGTTCACCCTGTTTGAACAGCATTCGCCCAGCAGGTATATCCTCAATGCTGGATTTGTTGACCAGTTCATCGAGCTTGTCGAAGCTCAGGTCACGCAGGGGTTCCAGCGTTTTCAGCAGTTTTTTGTCGAGAATAATTTTGCTTGTGGCCATGGGGGTTTGTTCTACTCACTATTGATAGTTCAATCGCCAAACTGGAGTCTGACACTCTATAAGCGGATCCCTCCGCCAGAACTTTAAAATTTGGAGGAGATCTGTCAATGCAGAACACTAACAGGTTAAATATTAGCCGATGTTATTTGTTGGGGGTGTGAATTGACGCACAATGCCGGGGTCTGTTGAGCGCTATATATATGAAAATACGTGGATTTGTGACGTATAACAAATAATCGCATCAGAAAAACATTATATTTTAATGTGTTTCTGAGAATGTGTGGACGGATGGTTTTAATCCGCTCAGGAGGGCAGGAAGTCAATTGGGTAGGTGACGGTTGCCGTATCCACATCCCGGGCAGCGAATCGGAACAGCTTGATTCGGCTGAGCAGGCGTTTTTCCAGCTTCGGCGCACCCAGTTCACTGCTGAGGATGCGTATGCGGGTGATCTGGCCATTGGGGGCGATGGTTAGCTCCAGTAGCACCTTGCCCTGCAGGGTGGGATCTCGACGCAAGGCGCGGTTATAGAGGCTATAAATGGCGCCCTTGTTTTTCTGAAACACCAGTTCAATTTCTTCCTGGCTGCGGGCGAGTTTATGTCCGGCTCGCGCTTTGGGTGTCTCGATGCTTTTCTCGATCTTGCTTTCAACCTTGCTACTGCTGCGGCTGGCCAGTGCCTGGCCGCCGGTGCTGCGGCTGAGGTTGCGAGTGCTGATACCCGAGCTGCCTTTACCGGCGGCAGCTGAGAGGACGGCGGCAGCTTGTGGCTGGCTGCGTGTTTTGCCCCTGTTTTGCTGGGGGCTGTAATTTTGCATGGCGGCAACATCGAAACTGTCGCGTAGATCAGCCAGTTCATCCTGCATGGCCAGCAGGCCACTACTCTGTGCTTTTTTGCGGGCCTGCGCGGTTTTATCGACGGTTTTTTTCTTTTCGATCTTTTTCTTCTTTTTTGCTTTCTTTTTCTCAGGTGGCTTTTC
The DNA here is from genome assembly GCA_964593645.1 of uncultured Desulfobulbus sp. GTDB lineage: Bacteria > Desulfobacterota > Desulfobulbia > Desulfobulbales > Desulfobulbaceae > Desulfobulbus_C. The sequence goes on along the minus strand of CAZQKF010000572.1, from coordinate 692 downwards.
CTTTTCCACCTTTTTAATCTTGGGAACAACCGGTTTAGGTTCCTGTTTCTTCTGCAGGATCAGTTTGGCCAGTCGGGGTGAAACCTGCTTGAGTTCCTGCTGCTGGATTTCCGGTTTTGGCAAATACGGCACGATGCCACCAATAATGGCAGACAGCAGTAAGGCAATGATCAGAATGCGGCGGAAACGCCGATCATGCTCGGTCTCGGTCCAGGGTAGCAGTGGGGTATGAGGGTAAGCGTTTACCAGTACCACGTCTAAGTACCCTCAGCCGATTTTTTTGTCACGGCCAGCGATATATTGGTGAACTTGCTGCCCGCGCAGGTGAGCATGATTTTCTTCAACAGCTTATAGGGGATGTCCTTGTCCCCCATGATGGTCACGGCCTGACGATTGATTTTTACATTACGTGAGGAGATGCCCTTGCGGTAGTCACTGAGCGCCTGCTGCAGGGTGGGGATGGTGGCTTTATCGTCCGCCATGACCTGAGAAACCGGGGCAATGCGTTTGTCATTAATACGGATGTCGGTGTCGTTGACCATGATCACCAGCGTTTCTATTGGATATTTTTCGGCGCTGGATTCGGGCAGACTGACGGCCTTGGGCGTGGGCAGGACTTCCGAATCACTGGAGGTTACCAGCAGGAAAAAAACCAGGATGGTGAAGATGTCCATCAGTGACACCATGTTCAG
>CAZQKF010000571.1:0-1834 GCA_964593645.1 uncultured Desulfobulbus sp. | reverse complement strand
CCCCTGGAACAACCTGTTCATAGCCGGCACCGACCAGGGATATTTGGGGATTGTCGGCTCCATGCTCAGCGGCGTAACCATCGTCAATCAGCACCTGCTGAATTGAACCACGGATAAACACGGATGAACACAGATAACTTGATCAAAAAAATCCGTGTCCATCCGTGTCTATCCGTGGTTTTATGCTGTGTGAACAGACGTACCGAAAGAGTGTAGACTGGAGAATTTGTATGGAACCCTCGACATACTGGCTGTTGTTTTTTTCGGCCGCCTTTGCAATTAATATCTCGCCTGGGCCGGATATAATTTATATTCTCTCCAGGACAATAGCCCAGGGGCGGAAGATCGGTATTGCCTCTTCCCTTGGTGTCTGCAGCGGTGCCCTGGTACATGTCTGCGCAGCAGCAATCGGCCTGTCAGCCATCCTGGCAACCTCTGCAACGGCGTTCAGCATTGTCAAATATATCGGTGCCGCCTATTTGATCTATCTGGGCATCAAAGCCCTGTGTTCGAAAGGGAGTACTTTTGACCTGCCCGGGAAAAAGGAGAAAGAAATTACAGCCTGGAAGGCATTTCGCCAGGGAGCCATGGTTGATATTCTCAATCCCAAGGTGGCGGTTTTTTTCATGGCCTTCCTACCTCAGTTTGTTCGGCCTGAATTAGGCCATGATGGGTTGCAGATTCTGTGTCTCGGCGTGTTGGTTATTTTGGTTGCAGTAGTTGTGGAAAGCTGCATTGTGTTGACTGCAGCGCAGACAACGAATTTTTTTCGCAGGAATCGTCGCTGTTCCGTCTGGCTTGACCGTTTCATGGGATCCGTCCTTATCGGTCTGGGAATCCGGCTGGCGTTAACCGAGAATCAGAGCTGATGCAGCAGGCTAGCGACTGTCGGCCTGCGCACTCAACAGCTCATTACATATATTTTTTTCAATATGTCCTTTACTCCTTTTGATACGATCAACGATGCATACCATGTCATCGTTATCGGCTCCGGGCTTGGCGGCTTGACCTGCGCCAATCGACTGGCACGGGCCGGGCACTCGGTGTTGCTGCTGGAACACCATATTCAGTTAGGCGGCCTGGCCACCTGGTTCAAGCGGGGCGGGCATACCTTTGATGTGTCCCTGCACGGCTTTCCATTCGGCATGGTCAAGACCTGTAAGAAGTACTGGTCTAAGGAGATCCGCGACTCCATTGTCCAGCTGAATAATATTGTCTTTGACAACCCTCAGTTTTCCCTGACCACGACCTTTTCCAAGGATGACTTCACCCGTATCCTGCACGAGCATTTCAAGCTTTCCCGAACTACGGTGGATGATTTTTTCAACACAGTCAGGGCCATGAATTTTTATGATGATCAGGCCATGACCACCCGGGAGTTGTTTGAACAGTTTTTTCCCGGCCGCAGTGATGTCCACCGGCTGCTCATGGAACCCATTACCTATGCCAACGGCTCCACCCTGGATGAACCGGCCATAACCTATGGTATTGTCTTTTCCAACTTCATGAACAAAGGCGTATTCACCTTTGAGGGCGGCACCGACAAATTGATCGGTATGATGGCTGATGAGCTGCAAAAAAACGGGGTGACCATCTGTACCGGCGCTAAAGTTGACCGGATTGTTGTGGAAAACGGGGTAACCAAAGGCGTAGCTGTTGGGGAACGGGTTATCGCCGCCCCGGCCGTGGTCTCCAATTCCGGCATCACCAATACCATTGACAATTTGGCCGGCCGGGATGCCTTCAGTGACGAGTATCTGTCCCGGTTTGACAAGGTGGTGGTAAACAATTCCTCCTGCCAGGTCTATTTCGGTATCCGCAAGGGAGAGTCCTT
>CAZQKF010000570.1:0-1850 GCA_964593645.1 uncultured Desulfobulbus sp. | reverse complement strand
CGACTGTGGGCAGGACTTTATTTAAATAAAAATTATACAGCGGTTTGATAGTGAAATTTGTCGGTAGGGAAAATTCAAGGATAAGCAGTTTACCGGTTGGTTTCAAAACCCGGTGCATTTCACACAGTCCCTGCTGAGTACGGGCCAGATTACGCACGCCAAAGGCAACAGTGCACCCCCAAAAGGTTTCAGTGGGCGCGGGTATCTGTTCGCCATCTCCACATACCGGAAAAATTCGCGGTTTGCGATCATCATTGGGCAAGACCTTGACTCCGGCCCGCAGCATATCTTCACAAAAATCAACGGCCAGTACCTGCCGTTTTTTGGCCTGCCTGGTCAACTCCAGGGAAAGAGGCAACGTACCTGCGCAGAGATCAAGTACCTGCCCAGCCGGGAACTCCTGCAGCAGACGGGTTGTTTTCCAGCGCCAGTACCGGTCAATCTGCATGGAAAGGAGCGAGTTGAGCAGATCATACTTGGAGCTGATCGCAGAAAACTTTTCCTGGACAAATTTCTTTTTTTCGTCAGGCTGCTGCATAGGGGGGTCGGTTCAAGGTTCAGGGTTCAAGGTTCATGGTTTTCTCGTTCCCATGCTTCTGCGTGGGAATAAAAACCATGCTGCATCAACAGGTTCTCGTACATTCTATGCAAAAATCTTCAACGGCACTGCCGCCTTATCCACCTCACCCCGATCAATGAGCAGGGTAAAAAATTTTTCCAAAGCCTGCTGCTTGAGCGGGCCAAGATCATATTCCATGGCTCGTAAGTATAAAGAGCAGGCCTCACAATCCATGGGAATACGACGAGCTACCCGGTCACATATTTCGGGCAGTTGCTCCAGCCCCTGGCGACGGCATTCAAGAAAGGCCTGACGGATTTCGCGGGCAGTCTCCGGAGATGAGGATAAAAAATCCTCCCGCACAGCGCATACGGCAAAGACAAAGGGCAGGCCGGTCCTGGTATTCCAGAATTCCGCCAGATCCATCTGGACGGGATAGTTGTTTTCAACCTTGAGCCGCAAGGCTTCATCACCAATTGCCAGAATAGCGGCCGGTTCATTCTCAGACAGACGTAGACCAAAGACATCACCGGATGTATATCGCGGTGAGACGCCCAAAAACTCTTCAAGGATAATTCGAACCAGGGATACCGAGGTATCGGATTGACCGGTCATAAGCACAAGCTTATCGTCCAACTCATCCGGCTCCACCGTTGAAAACAAAAACACACTGCCCACCGGGCCAGTCGCCGAAATGGAAAGATCCGCCAGTATCTGGTATTTTTCCGGCCGGGCTGCATATTCATAGGAGGAGACAAAACCAAGGTCAAGCTCATCAGCAGCCAGCATCCGGTTCAAGGTCGAGGGCGGAGCCTCGGTCACCAACCAGTCCGGATGGTGCACCTCCTCCTTCCACACCTCATAGATAGGAGCAGTGTTAATGTAGTTGACCATGCCGATGCGCGCCATAATGCCGGGTGCCCCAGGTAATGTGTTATCTGCTCATGAAATTTTTGGCTGTGATGTAATCCATATCGGTTCGATACAACTTCCCGTGGTAACCAGGTATGTGTACACGTCTGCAGCACTGCGCACCGTTTCAGGTAACTGCACTGCAAGAAAATCAGCCCGTTTTCCTGGCGCAAGAGTGCCGATATCTTCAGCAAGGTTCAGTGCCGCCGCCCCGCCTGAAGTCGCCATGGCCAGGATATCAGGATGTGCAACACCTGGATGGTCTTCAGCCAGCAACTGCATTTCCCGCCAAAGAGAAATTTCAGGATTACTGGTCAGGCTATCGCTTCCCAGGGCAGGCAGAATTCCTTTGGCTAGATATTTAGGTACCGGCGCCCTG
>CAZQKF010000569.1:0-1852 GCA_964593645.1 uncultured Desulfobulbus sp. | reverse complement strand
TAAAATACGGATCGTTAAAGCCAGTAAAGGCTTTCACTGTTTTCAGGTCGCCGCCCATAATCGTACCACCGGGCAAATCAAACTTTGTGCCCTTGGTATCAAGCACCATATCCGGCACGGCCAGATAGTTGGTTACTCCGGCACCGTAGGCCAGCCAGTCCTTATACAGGGCACCAATGGCAATAACATCGGGCAGATACACCTGCTGGATAAAACCGCGAACTTCTTCCACCAGCTGTTTGACCCAGTAGAGGCGCTCCATGTTCAGGGTGGCCTCATTATCCAGGTTGATGGCAGCCGTTACACCGCCCACGGACAAATTCTGGATATGCGGGTTCTTGCCCGAAATAATGGCCAGGGCCTTGTCGGCCTTGCGCTGGTAATCGAGGGCCTCAAGGTAATGGGAAACCGCCATCAGGTTGGCTTCCGGAGGCAGGGTCATGGCCGGATGTCCCCAGTAGCCGTTGGCAAAGGGGCCAAGCCGGCCCGAATCGACAATGGCCTGTACTTTTTCCTGCACGCCTTTGAACCGGTTATAACTGTTGCCGGGCCAGTTGGAGAGTGTTTCGGCCAGCTGGACGGTTTTTTTGATATCCGCACTCAGTGCAGACACCACGTCCACCCAGTCCAAAGCTGACAGGACGTAAAAATGAACAATATGATCATGCAATGCATGAATGGACATGACCAGGTTGCGGATATACTGGGCATTCATGGGAATTTCCAAACCCAGTGCGTTTTCCACCGTCCGAACCGATGCCAATGCGTGCACCGTTGTACAGACACCGCAGATGCGCTGGGTAAAGACCCAGGCATCTCGGGGATCTCGTCCCTGCAGAATGACCTCAATGCCACGCCACATCTGGCCGGATGACCATGCTTTTTTAATGAATCCGTCTTCTACCTCTGCATCTATTCTCAGGTGGCCTTCAATCCGGGTAATGGGATCCACCACTATTCTCTGTGCCATTTATGTATCCTCCTGGATCTCAGTCTTCAGCCTTGTCGCCTTTAATTTTTTTGCCGATGCCCACGGCAGCATGGATGCCGACTGCTGCCGCTGCCGCGCCCAGGATCACCTTACCCTTGGATGTTGCCCCGCTGACAATACCCTGGCCGCCTCCGGGAATATTGATGCCGGGCAGACGTTCGTAAAAGGGTGTCATGGTGTCCCAGAAATTCGGTTCCGTACAGCCGACACAACCGTGGCCGACGCTGACCGGCCAGACATCAACGTCGTTGAACCGGGCAGCAGGACAGTTAGCAAAGGTCTGCGGGCCTTTACAGCCGACTTTGTATAAACAGAATCCCAGGCGATGGGCTTCGTCACCGAACTGTTCAACAAAACGACCTTCGTCAAAATGGGCCCGCCGCTCACACTGGTCATGGTTTTTGCGGCCATAGGCAAAGAGCGGCCGTCCCAGCTGATCGGTACGGGGTAGTTTTTTAAAGGTAAGATAATGGAGCACTGTACCTAAAAAAGAGATCGGGTTGGGCGGACAGCCCGGGATGTTGATGATCGGGGTGCTGCTGAGTAAGTCGCTGACTCCGACCGCTCCAGTAGGATTTGGGTCAGCTGCCTGGATACCGCCGTACGAGGCACAGGTACCGATGGCAATGACTGCAGCCGCCTTGGGGCCGACATCAGCCAGGATCTCCATGGCCGTCCGGTCGCCGATTTTACAGTAAATTCCGTTTTCTGCCGTTGGAATAGCTCCTTCGACTACGCAGATAAATTTTCCCTTGTTTTTCTCCACCGAGTCCATCAAAGATTTTTCCGCCTGATGACCTGAGGGGGCCATTATGGTCTCATGGTAATCAAGTGATATAATATCCAGGATCAATCTGCCGA
>CAZQKF010000568.1:0-1863 GCA_964593645.1 uncultured Desulfobulbus sp. | reverse complement strand
AGCCCTTCTCGTAACGATCGGCAAGGATCTGGAAAAGCAGTTCTGCTCCTTCTTTGGAGAAGGGGATGTAACCCAACTCGTCCAAGATCAACAGGTCATAGCGACTGTACCGTTTCAGCAACCGCTGCAGGTCACGCTCTTCACGGGCCTCAATAAGTTCGTTAACCAAGCCGTAACAGGTAACAAAACGGGTGCGATAATTATTTTTGCAGGCCTCCAGGCCAAGGGCAGTGGCCATATGCGTTTTGCCGGTCCCGCTGCCACCAAGGAAGATCACATTCCTGCGATCCCGGATATACTCACAGCTGATCAGTTCACGCAGCAGCCTGATGTCCAGTTCCGGCACTGCTGACAGGTCAAAAGTCTCCAAGGGCTTGAGGAGCGGAAATCTGGCCTCCCGGATTCGTCGTTTCAGCCGGTTGGCAGCCCGTGACTCTATCTCAAGGCGGGTCAGGTCGAGGAGAAGGTCGTCATACCCTATGCCTGAATCCAGGGCTTGGCGCAGGGTGGTCTCCAGCTCACGGGCCATGGCAGAGAGCTTCAAGTCTTTCAGGTTCGCCTTGAGTTCAAACAGGGTGGTTTCTTTCACTATACACCTCCCAGTTGGCCATATTTCCTGATGTCGGCAGGAGGCAGGCTTTCCCATTCTTTCAAGGGAACTGTTGTACTCGGGGGGCCGTTGTTGGCATAGATGAGCAGGTGTCGCACCCCTTCGCTTGAACTGATGCTGTGCTCTAAAGCCAGCTCAACGGCGGCCTCCACCTCCGTTGCTTCATAGTTCCGGTGCAGCATCAGAACCGTAATGTAATCCTTGGTTCCCCGGGTTTCACCCTGGGATCGACGGAATCGTTCAAGCAATCCTTCATAGCATCCAGGCCAGGTTGCCCGCCATTGGCGGATGGGCCGGGCGCTGTTGAAAGCCATGGGACGCTTTTTGAGCAGATCCAGATAATGATCAGGGGCAAGCTGCCATTTGTTGTTGCCGTAAACACGTTCATGATCGGCCAGTTTTCTGCTCTTCAGGTAAATGGTAACCCGCTCCACCCCCAACAGCACCGACACGGTCTGACCGGCATAAATGGTCGGGACAGAATAGCGGTTCTTATCAACGATCACGGTGCCGAATTTGTCCACCTTGTTGCTCAGTGACAATTGATTGCTGAATATGTGTTCCGGCATGGACAGCAGATGATTTTTCTCCTCCTCAAAGAGTGCATCGACCGTATGCTCTCGACCGGATATGGTATGACTGCCATAGGCCAGGCACTGCTCAAGCAGATTAGCGTTGAGTTCCTCCAGGCTGTCGACCTTGGGGATCGGCACCATGTAGTTACGCCGCGAAAAGCCCACAAGCCCCTCAACACCACCTTTTTCATTACCCGCCGCAGGGTTGGTATACCGTGCCTCAAAGCTGTGATAGGCCCTGAACTTGACAAAGGACTCCTGTTCTATACGATTGCGACCTTGCAGAACCTTACGCACTGCGGTCGTCAGGTTGTCATAAATCAGGACAGGAAATACGCCGCTGAAAAACTGGAACCCATGCAAGTGGGCGTCGAAAAAAGCCTGCTGACGCTCGCACGGATAGGCACGGACAAAATGTTTGCCCGAGTACTTGGAGCGCATACAGAAAATCTTTACCGTACGCCTCTTGCCGCCAATGTCCACAGTTGCCGTACCCCAGTCAATCTCGGCCTCAAACCCTGCTTCCGGATCACAGGGAATGAAGGCCCCGAGAGTATCCAGACCCAGCTTTATCTTGGCCATACTGACATAGCGCCGAACGGTGGACTCTCCACCTGCATATCCATACTCTGTCATAAGCCGGGTATAAATACGACGAGCTGTATGACGCTGCTTTTT
>CAZQKF010000567.1:0-1864 GCA_964593645.1 uncultured Desulfobulbus sp. | reverse complement strand
AAACTTCGAGGGTTCGCAGTTGGAAAAGCAGGTCATCAACAAGGGTACCAACGCCCTGATTGTCAGGGAGTTCATGGAAGAGTGCATCAAGGACGCCAACGGCGTGATGCCGGGAAAAACCATCTTTTTTTGCTCTTCCAAAGCCCATGCCCGGCGCATCGAGAAAATATTCGACACACTGTACCCTCAATACAAAGGCGAACTGGCCAAAGTGCTGGTATCTGATGATCCGCGCGTTTACGGCAAGGGCGGCCTGCTTGATCAATTCACCACCAACGATATGCCCCGGATCGCCATCAGTGTGGATATGCTTGACACCGGGATCGATATCCGTGAACTCGTCAACCTTGTCTTTGCCAAGCCGGTCTACTCGTACACAAAATTCTGGCAGATGATCGGCCGCGGCACCCGTCTGCTGGAGGCGGACAAGGCAAAACCCTGGTGTACCGAAAAAGATGTCTTTCTGGTTCTGGATTGCTGGGACAACTTCGAATATTTCAAACTGCAGCCTAAAGGCAAAGAACTTAAGCCGCAGCTGCCCTTGCCTGTCCGGCTGGTTGGTCTGCGCATCGATAAGATCGAAAAGGCCATCGATGGTAAACAACAGCTTATCGCCGGACGTGAAATCACCAAACTGCGCAAGGAGATTAACGAGCTACCGCAGAGTTCGGTTGTCATCAAAGAGGCGGCAGCGGTTCTTGTTCAACTCAATGAGGAAAACTTCTGGATCACCCTGAACCATCAGAAGCTGGAATTTCTGCGCACGGAAATAAAACCCCTGTTCCGTACCGTATCCGAGGCTGATTTCAAGGCCATGCGTTTTGAACGCGATCTGCTTGAATATTCACTGGCCGTATTGAACGAGGAGATGCAAAAGGCCGCAACCATTAAAGATGGAATCGTTGAGCAGATCAGCGAGCTGCCGCTGAGTATCAACTTCGTCAAGAAAGAGGAATCGCTGATTCGTGCCGCCCAGACCAATCACTACTGGATAAAAACCGAGCCCATTGATCTGGAAGATGCCCTTGATGAATTAAATATCCGTCTCGGCCCCCTGATGAAATTTCGTGAGCAGATCACCGGTTCCGGCCCGGTCCATCTCGACCTGACCGACACCCTGCACAATAAGGAGTGGGTGGAGTTTGGCCCCCAGCATGAGGCAGTCGGCATCAGTCGTTACCGGGAGATGGTCGAAGTCTTGATCACTGAGCTGATTGAGCATAACCCGGTGCTGCTGAAAATCAAAAACGGCCGGAACATTACTCCGGCCGAGGCTGACGAACTGGCCGAACTGCTCCACGCTGAACATCCCCACATCACCGAAGATCTGCTTCGCCAAGTGTATAAAAACCATAAGGCATGTTTCATCCAGTTTATCCGCCACATCCTCGGTATCGAGATTCTGAAGAGTTTTCCGGAAACAGTCAGCGAGGCGTTTGAGCAGTTCATTCAAGAGCACAGCAATCTTAGCAGTCGACAACTGGAATTTTTGAATCTTTTAAAAGATTTCATAGTTGAGCGTGAGAAGGTGGAAAAAAAGGATCTGATTAATTCCCCGTTCACCGTGATCCACCCGCAGGGTATTCGCGGCGTGTTCAGCCCGAGGGAAATTAATGAAATTTTGCAGCTCACCGAACGACTGGCAGCCTGATGATTATAAACCACGGAAAGCACGGATGGGCACGGAAATGGGTTTGATTTTTGAAGAAGAGAGCTATGCCATTCGCGGTGCTGTTTATGATGTTTACAAAGAGATGGGCAGTGGTTTTCTTGAAGCGGTTTATCAGGAGTGCCTTGAAAAAGAACTGAGCAGACGTAACATTCCCTTTGCTGCACAACAGGAAATTACATTGAGATATAAAGG
>CAZQKF010000566.1:0-1867 GCA_964593645.1 uncultured Desulfobulbus sp. | reverse complement strand
TTTACATCAACCCTGCAAAGGAGGTCATCATGTCAATCTGCAAGCAACCGATTTATCCCCACCTCGTCCGCCGGGTTCCTGACCAGTTCAGCTGGGTGGATCATCGTCTGGTCCGGGAACGCTATATTGATTATATCAGTACGGGAGCAGCATCCCTGTATCTCTTTCTCATAACGGTCAGCGATAGTCAGGGGCTGAGCTATTACAGTAACCAAAGCCTTTCGAACCGACTTGGCCTGAATGACATGGGACTTGAAGCTGAAAGGCAGGAGCTGATTGTTCAGCGATTGTTCGGTTGGCAAAGGCCGTTATACCAGGTGCTTTCCCTGGATCACCGGAGGGCCGATTATGATTGATTATGAACAGTTCTGCCGGATCAAACAGCTGAGGGAAAAAGGATTGCAGGCAGCTCAGATCGGTCGCGAGTTGGATCTTGACCGACGGACAGTGCCCGCATGCCTTCAAGCAGAATGACGGTTTGCGGAGTATCCTGAACAGTCTGTACAAATTCATGAAATGTCACGTGATGCGCCCTTAATGGTTTGTTTCTTGATATGCTGCGTAAGACATCATAGTTGATGTAACGAAAATGGGTATAGTCTTCCTGGGAATGAATAAAAGATGGATCGTGTCCGGCCTGCCACTTCTGAACATATAACTGCCTGTTTCAGCGGAATGAATTGGTCATGTTGAGTGTGTTTTTGTAGGAGCCCAGCCCCCTGGGCGATAGGGCCATGTTGGCAACTCTGGTGGAAATCGCCCGCAGGGGCGGGCTCCTACAGGCGAATCCTTTTATGTGGAGTTCCTGGGGATGTTGATCAGTCGTCGAGGTATGTATCCCATGACATCCGGGCCTTGCTTCGGTAGTCTGGTTCATTGACTTGCATTTTGTAGGCTGCAAGGGTCATCTCTTTTCTGGAGCGCTCGTGCATGGGGCGACGTGCCCTGGAGAGCAGACGGTCAACAGCATGTACCATGTCGGTGCCGTCCGGCAGGTCGCGGCAGTATTTTTTGAAATATTGAAACTCTCCTTGCCGCAGATCCTGCAGGCTGTCGTAATCACGCCTGACATTACTGCTGGTGATCTTTCTGATCAGCCTGGACTGCCAGATCGCAGCAACGATCAGGCTGGCTGCCTCATCCCGCTGTTGGCTGTTATTCTTCTTGCCCTTGACCAGGGTGATTGTTGTCGACGCACTGCAGGTATCTGTTTTGCCTTCACTTGACCAGGAAACACTGCAGCAAAACTCCAGTTCCGTACCCTTGCTGCCGCCGGGCAGGGTGACCTGGAGCACAACCCGGCGTTTGCGGCCGGAAATAATACTGCCTAAAAAGCAGGAATAGCTGCCGTTGCCTTCTCGATTCAGCTTCCGTGAAGAGAGCAGCCTGCACCGGGTGTCTTCGGGAACCTGGATGTCAAGCCGGACACTGTCGGCAACAACCCGGGACAGTTCGCCCAACTCGGCAGTAACCACCTCTACAATTTCATCAGGATGCTCGGCATCGTGCATGCGACCGCCGCCGTTTTCGGCAATGGCCTGCAGGATTTCCGGCGAATATCCGTCGCCGATGCCGACTGTTGTTGACAGTATTCCCCGGGCCTGAAGACCTTCTGCATAACCGCCTAAAACCTCCGGGGCGGTTTCGCCCTGGTTGGCCATGCCGTCGGACAACAGGACAACATGATTGCGCGTGACGCCTGCCTGCTCCATCTTCTCGGCAACACATTCAGCCCCGCGCAGCCAGCCCGCTTCCAGGTTGGTTGTGCCGCCGGGCCGAATCTGCGCTATACGATACTGTGCTTCGGTTCGTCCGGCCGCGTCCATTACCAGCGACTGAATTACCGTATCCACCTGACTGTCAAAAC
>CAZQKF010000565.1:0-1890 GCA_964593645.1 uncultured Desulfobulbus sp. | reverse complement strand
CCGCAGCAAAAAATGCGGAAGTCGCCATACTCGTCATCGGATCCAATGAGGAAACCGAGGGCGAAGGCCGGGACCGCTCCGACATCAAACTGCCGGGAGATCAGCGCGACCTCGTGGAAGCTGTGTTGAAGGTCAACCCCAAAACCATCGTAGTGCTGCAAAACGGCGCTCCGTTATCCAGCAACTGGATACAGGGACATGTGCCGGCCATCCTCGAAACCTTTTACAACGGGGAAGAAGGCGGCAACGCCCTCGCGGATGTATTGTTCGGCGATTATAATCCCGCCGGCCGGCTGCCGCTGACGGTGTACAAATCCGTGGACCAGCTGCCCGGATTCAGCGATTACGACCTCAGGAAAGGCCGCACGTACATGTACCCCACATCGCCGGACGGAAAGGGCATCGAACCCCTCTACCCGTTTGGTTTCGGGCTGAGCTATACGACGTTTAAGTACGGGGAATTCGAACTCGACGCCGGTGAAATACCCGCAGACGGAACCATAAAAGCGAGTATTGCCGTAACCAATACCGGTAGCCGGGCCGGGGAAGAAGTCGTGCAATTGTACGTTCATGATAAGAAATCGAAAGTGGTCCGTCCGGCAAAACAACTGGTGGGTTTCGAGCGCGTTGGCCAGAAGCCCGTCGAAATCAGTACAGTACGGTTTTCCGTACCGGTCAAAGACCTCGCTTACTGGGATGTGAACAAAAAGACTTTCGTCGTGGAACCCGGGGCATTCGTGATCATGGCCGGCAGCTCATCTGCAGATATAAAGGCCAAAGCGGAGTTTGTGGTGAATTGAGTGAGGGGGAAGATCAATGGAAATGACTCGTTCCCCGACAGCAACATATTGGATCAGCTTCCCTCGTCACCCCTTTCACTCCTCCAGATGCCAGCGGCCAGGCTGCCGATCAGGGAGTGCACCGCGCTCGACATCGCCGAGGGAATGGCGATGGCGGGATTGACGAAATTGGCCCGCGCGAGATAAGCCCCCAGCCCGGAGTTCTGCATGCCGACCTCTATGGAAATGGTGCGGTTGACCTGCCGGTTTTTGACCACCAGCCTGCTGAGCAGATAACCCAGCAAAAAGCCAGTCAGATGCAGCGTCAGCACAGCCCCCGCCAGCCGCACACCCGACTGCAATATCTCATCCCGCCCCTGCCCGATGATGCTGGCCACGATGAGGACAATGGCGATCACGGCCACCAGCGGGGCGACGGGCAGAATTTTTCCCGTAAACTTCGGCAGGTATTTGTTCATGAGCACGCCGAGCACTATGGGCGCCAGTACGACTTTGACTGTTCCGAGAAATAACTGAAAAGCACTCACTTCCATTTTTTCACCGATCAGAAAGGTGGTGAGCAGGGGCGTGAGTATGATGGCCAGCAGTGTGGATACTGCCGTCATGGTCACGGACAAAGCCACGTTGGCCCTGGCCAGGTAGCTGATCACATTGGAGGCAGTGCCCCCCGGACAGCTGGACACGACGATCAGGCCCACGGCAAAGGGTAACGGCAGGGCAAAGAGGTATCCCAGGCTCCAGCCGAACAGGGGCATGACGGTAAACTGCAACAGGGCCCCGGTGAGCACCCATTTGGGAGTTTTAAATACCAGCCTGAAGTCCTCCGGACGCAGGGTCAGGCCCATCCCCAGCATGATCACGCCCAGGCCATAAGTGATGAATGAACCTGAAAACCAGGTGAAATACGCCGGTTCTATCAGGGCCAGGCCGGAGAAGACGATGATCCACAATGGAAAAGCATTGACGAGAAAATTCAGTGTTGACCGCATATTCAGGATGCGAAAATAGGAATATTCGGTGGCAAATCCATCGGCCGACTCCGGAAATTATGCTTTTCACCCTGGTCAATTACATTTCCAAATACATTCAC
>CAZQKF010000564.1:0-1893 GCA_964593645.1 uncultured Desulfobulbus sp. | reverse complement strand
ACCTGCAGGCCAATGACCGTGACCACGGGAATAAGGGCGTTGCGCAGGGCATGCAGGCCGATAACCCGGCCCGGCCCGAGCCCCTTGGCCTTGGCAGTGAGGACATAATCTTCGCTCAGTACTTCCAGCATTGCCGAGCGTGTCTGGCGGGCAATCACGGCCAGCGGAATGGTGGAGAGGACAATGGAGGGCAGAATCAGGTGGGAAATAGCTGAGCTGAATGCGCCTTTCTGGCCTGAAAGCAGGGAGTCGATCAGCATAAATCCGGTGACCGGTTCAAAATAGTATAACAGGTTGATACGGCCTGAAACCGGTGTCCAGCCCAGTATCCCGGAAAAGAAAATGATCAGCAGCAGGCCCCACCAGAAGATGGGCATGGAATAGCCGGTGAGCGCCGCCGTCATTACCGTGTGATCAAAAAAAGAGCCTCGTTTTACCGCTGCAATAATGCCTGCCGGCAGTCCGACCAGTACGGCAATGATAATAGCAAATAACGAGAGCTCAATGGTAGCTGGAAACAGGGTCATGAACTCTTCCAGTACCGGCTTTTTGGTGATAATTGAGGTGCCTAAATCACCGTGGAGCAGGTCGGCCATGTACGAACCGTACTGAACAACAATCGGCCGGTCAAATCCGAACTGCTGCATGAGCTCTGCATGGCGTTCATCGCTCATGCCGCGTTCTCCGGCCATGAGCATGACCGGATCACCGGGTAGCATCCGGATAAAGATAAAGGCGACCACGGTCACCCCGAAAAAGGTGGGCAGGATGATGCCGATTTTTTTGAGAATGAATTTAAGCATCTATTGGGGAAGAAAAAATGAAAGAAACCGCAGGGGCGCAGAAGGAGCAGAGTATTTTTGTTTTCTCTGCTCCCTTGGTTTCTGCGGTAAAACTCATTCCCCGGCAGTGTGCAGATTTACTGCTTGATATCCACGCCGTAGAAGATATGTCCGCCGAATGGATCGATTTTATAATCAATCACTTCCTTGCGTACCGGCTCAAAGACGATGGAGTGGGCAATGGTTGCCCAGGGCGCCTGCTCTTTAAAGACAACCTGTGCCTGCTCATACAGTTTGGTTCGTTCGCCTATATCTGAAACGGTTTTGGCCTTTTGAATCAGGTCTTCAAAGGGCTGGTAGCACCAGTTGGCCCGGTTGGCCCCGCCTACGCCGTCACAGCCTAACAGTACAGCCAGAAAGTTGTCCGGATCACCGTTGTCACCAGTCCAGCCGAGCAGGACGGCACCGTCGCGATTTTTGTCCTTGGAGCGTTTCAGGTACTCGCCCCATTCGTAGGAGACAATTTCCGCCTTCACCCCGACTGCAGCCCAGTCTGCCTGGATCATCTCCGCCATCCGGCGCGCATTAGGGTTGTAGGGGCGCTGTACCGGCATGGCCCAGATCTTGGTTGTGAGGTCGGTTACCCCGGCATCGGTCAGCAACTTTTTTGCTGCTTCCGGATCATACGGATCATCTTTTACTGCGTTGTTATAGGACCAGATGGTCGGTGGAATCGGATTTTTGGCCACCGCACCAGCTCCCTGGAAAACAGCATCTATGATGGCCTGCTTATTGATGGCCATGTTCAGCGCCTTGCGCACCTTGGGGTTGTCAAAGGGAGGGGTCAGGGCGTTATAGGCCAGGTAGCCGACATTAAGCCCTTCCTTCTCCAGCAGGTTGATGTCCTTATCCTCTTTCATTGCCTTAAGATCGGCCGGGTTGGGATACGGCATGACCTGGCATTCCCCGGCCTTCAGTTTCTGGTAGCGCACCGAGGCATCGGGGGTAATGGCGTAGATCAGGTTGTCAATAGCGGCCTTTCCAAGCCAGTAATCCGGATTGGCCTTGTAGCGGATAACCGCGTCCTTCTGGTAGGCAACCAGCTGGAACG
>CAZQKF010000563.1:0-1895 GCA_964593645.1 uncultured Desulfobulbus sp. | reverse complement strand
TGACCTTTCTCTGGAATGGTCACTGTCACTTCGGCCTTGTCTATGGGAAAGGACCAGCCGTTACCGGTTACGTTCCAGTACAGCTCATCATGATCAGAGAACAATCCAAGATGCCTGTCTGTGACGTAGTGCAGGACATAGGTATGCGGCCCGTGTTCAATGAGTACGTCTTTTCGCCCCATGTATACCCGAACGCCGTTGCCGATTTCCTCAGTATGAAACTGCTCTGATTTGCCGTCACGTTCAACACTGACAACACCAAAAGACATCCGATAGGTGCGGCCGCCCGGGCCGGAATAGCTGGTGGGAAAATCTCGATAGATACCGCGTCGAATACTACTGCCTTCGGCAATGACCTCTATGGTTTCTTCAACGGCAAGTTCACCATTTGCCAGGACATCAACCCGGCTGACAAAACGTGTGATCCGTTCCTCTGCATGTACCGGACAGACAGGAAGGAATACACACAGCAAAACTGCGATAAACAGCCAGGGTTGGAAAAATCGCATTATGGGCACAAAGGGAAAACTAAAATTTAATATCAGGGACTTCACGGTCATTACTGTCCTCAATCTCAAAAAAATCCGCTTCGGTAAAATGAAACATGGAGGCCACAATGGTGTTCGGAAAAATTTGAATAGAGATATTCAGGATACGCACAGTCCCATTATAATACCGCCGCGCCATCTGCAGTTGATCCTCGATCTCCTGCAGCTGCTTTTGCAGTGCAAGAAAATTCTGATTGGCTTTAAGATCAGGATAACTCTCTGCAACAGCTAACAGACGCCCTAAACCAACACTGAGTGCGGCTTCGGCCTTCATCCGGTCGGACGGGTTAGCTGCAGAACCAATTTGGGATCTGGATCTGGTTACGGCAGTGAGCACATCCTTTTCATGCTCCATGTACCCCTTGACAGTCTCCATCAGGTTGGGGATGAGATCGGCCCTGCGTTTGAGCTGGACATCAATGCCGCTCCAGCCCTCATCCTTCATGCTGCGCAGCTTAACCAGTTTATTATACGTTGCAACTCCCCAGGCGAGGACTCCTGCGGCAAGACCGATGAGAACAAGAAATGGCGTTGTTAACACTGTACACTCTCCAGGTTGAATTTACGGAAAGACACAACTTCTATCAGGTAAGAGTTCAGGAGGCCAGAGCCCGCTGCACACTCTCACTAAGTTTCTGCAGAGTATAGGGCTTGTTCATCAGGGTGGTTTTGCCCAGGGTACATGCTTTTTTCACCTCACTATGCTCGGCATAGCCACTGGCAATTAATGTCTTCTGCCCCGGCCTGAACTTAAGGATCAGTTCCAGGGTCTGCCTACCGTTCATTTCCGGTTCCATTATCATATCCAGGATGATCAAGTCAACACTCTGCTGCTGCACGTAACTGACAGCTTCCCGGCCATTTGTTACCGTTGCCACGTCATAGCCAAGTGTAACCAGCATTTGCCGGGCGACATCGCGCTGGAGAGGTTCATCATCAACCACTAGAATACTGCCCTTGCCTAGCAGCGTTTCAGCATCATTTTTGTCGTTGTCAACGGCCATACTCTCTTGAACAACGGCAGGTATCAACACTGTAAAGGCACTCCCCTGCTCCACCCGGGCAACAGTTATTGCCCCCTTGTGATCAACCACCGTATTCCAGACAACGGCAAGGCCAAGACCGGTACCACTGTGTCCCATCTTCTTTTTGCTGTAAAATGGTTCAAACATGTGCAGGCTATCTTCATCGGTAATCCCCTTGCCGTTATCGGTGATAACAAGCTTGACATACTTTCCGGGCTCCAGTTTATTCTCTGCAGCTGCAAGAGCGTCTACACACGTATTTACGGTGGTAATAGTCACCTGTCCCCTGTTGCCGATGGCCTCAAAACCGTTGGCCACCAGA
>CAZQKF010000562.1:0-1900 GCA_964593645.1 uncultured Desulfobulbus sp. | reverse complement strand
TTCAACAGACCCAGCGTGGTCACGGCCAGGGTATGGGGAATAATAGATACCGAAAAACGGTTACCGGAGCAGGAGTTTACAGTAAGGCTGACTCCGTCAATGGTGATCGACCCCTTCTCAATAACATATTTTGTCAGCCCTGCATCCAAGGAAAAGGTAAACAGGGTAAAATCTCCTGCTGCCCGGTGCTCTTCCACCCGGCCACGACCATCCACATGCCCACTGACCAGATGGCCGCCGAGGCGGTCGGCAAGGCGAAGGGCCCGCTCTAGATTTACACGGGTACCGACTTCCAGGCTGCCGAGTCCGGTACGGGTCAGGCTCTCCGGCGAGACATCGACCAGAAACCTGCGTCCCTGAATATTCCGGGCCGTCAGGCAGGTACCGTTCACGGCAATAGACTCCCCTTCTTCCGGATCGGTTAAGTCAAATCCAGCCTCCAGGCAAAACACCATGCCACCACCGGCCGGGCGCTTTTCAACAACCGTACCCAGCCCCTGAATAATACCAGTAAACACCTGTTATGCCTTACGCAGCTCGTCTGCCTCGGCCGCAAACTCCTCAGACATTCGCTTATGTTTGAAATTCTTATGAATCGAGGACACAGTGTCATAGGTATCAGCGGCCTTCTGCTTTTCTCCTTGATCCAGGTATATTTCGGCAACGACCACCAAAATATCAACCATTCCTTTGGGATTCTTGGTCAACTGGTAATGCTCAATCATGTCAAAAAGAATTTCAAGGGCCTTGTCCAACTCGCCAAGCCTTTTATAGGTTGCGGCAATTTTTTTATTGAGCGCCAGGATGGAAAAAGAATCTTCCTCTTTTTCGCAAATAACATAGGCACGTTCATAATTTTCAAGGGCAGCAGTATAGTCTTCACGGGCAAGACAGACATCACCTAAACGGTCAGCGGCATTGGCTACTCCCTGCTCATCACCCTTCTCTTCAAAGCCCTTCAGGGCATTATGAAAGGCCATACCGGCTGCAGCATAATCACCTTTTTTGTGCAGCTCCCGTCCCTCCAGGTAATCACGTTTTGCCGGATCTTTTTTCAACGCCTCTTCCCGGGCCTTTTGAGGATCAACCGCCCCCAGTGAACTCAGGGGCTGAATATTTGCATCTTCCATGAAATTTTCTCCGTATATTCAGGTATTCAGGTAGTAATTAATATATTGGCCTCAGCAACCAGTGCAGCTACCGTGGTGGTTACGGGCTCGCCGTGTTCATATATTGTTATCTCTGTCTGATCATTCTGCAGGCCGATGAGCTGAAATGAGGCCTCTGTTGCCTTGATCCGCCCAAGCAGGCGGGCCATGAGCCCCCGCATGACGGGGTTTTCATGATCGAGAAAATGAAATGTGGAATAAAACGGGGTTTTGCGGACAAGATCGGGCCGGGTGGCCGCAATCTCACTTAAGCCCCATATTGCTGCTTCCTGGGTACCGGTGTCCCCCATGAAGTTGAGTAGATGTCGAGTAAAAGCGCCAAAAATATCGGGCCGGGCCGCAATAATTGCACCAATGGTCTCCGCCATCCCCCAGGGCATGGACGCAGAGTCGGAGCTGGACTCAAACAGTCGGTGCAGCAAATCTGCCACAGGCCCGGGCTCACGGGTTGACAGCCGGGCGGTAACCTGACCGATAAGCCAGGCGGTTTTGTACCGTTTGGCCTCAACAGGTTCATAGAGCAGGCGTTGCATAAAACGGAGTGTACGAATATCATCAAAGCAGAGATCAACCAAGGTATCAATGTCGCCGGCTTCCACCAGCTTTTTAACCATGAGCTTAGAGGCACGTTTTTTCTGCCGTTTCGGATCCCGGGTCGGCTCCACTTCAGGAATCACCGAAGCCTGACCGCCGGATTCCTCTACATGGGCCATAGCCTCACGGGCCTCCTG
>CAZQKF010000561.1:0-1910 GCA_964593645.1 uncultured Desulfobulbus sp. | reverse complement strand
GTTGTGTCGGGGTTGGCTACATACTCGATATCGTCGAGCACAAGCGGCTTAGGCAGGCCCGAGGCTACATAGTTGGAGCCGGACTCAAAATCACCGGCCAGCTGTGCAACTTCGGTCAGGGCACGGATCAAGGCTTTATCAGCACCCGGTGTTGTTCCGGCCGTATACACCAACTCGCTTGTTTCCGGAAAAGTTGCCGGATCCCAGGCCAGAGCGCCGATGGTGGGAATACCGGTATCAAGAGAAAAGTCATTAACACGCAGTTCAATGCCGTTGCGCTGAAATTTTTCTATTAATTCACGGGCCACAGGGTCAGTAACAGAGGTAAGATCAACTGCAGGCGTACGTAAGCGCTGCTTGGTCACCACTGCACAGACATGGCGTTCCACGACCTCGCTGATCCCCTGCAGGATGGCCTCTTCAAAGGTATTGCCGGCACAGGGGCCGTTAAATTCATTTATGGCATAAAACCAGGAAAACGGTACCAGCACGTCCTGGTCTCGGGTAAGATTCCTGGCCCAGGTCCATCGCATGGGCAGTCCCTTAAGCAACCGCTCAAGCTGCTCGGGCGTTCGCGCAATGTCATGGACAGACTGCAGCAAGATAGCCACCGGCAGAACCGGGTAGCCGGCAGCAGTCATTGCCGGGTAATCGCCAATAATGAAGTTGTCCGGGTTTTTAACAAAGGAAAAAAAGCTGAATCGTTCGCCCAGTTCCATACAGGCACTGGCCTTCGACTGCTCCGGGGTCGACCCCTTGCCCATCTGCTTTTTTGTGCCGATGATATCCAGGGCGTCTTTGCCGCACACGCTGAAATATACAGGGATATCGAGCCTGCCGGTATCAATGCGCTTTACTTCCTTTAAGATATCAAGCTCAGCGTCCTTGAGTTTTTGTTGAAAACATTTGACTGTTTCCACAGGGGAACAGGCCTTATCCTGGTCATATGTGTATTGCTTCCGGCAGCTCTGCAACCGTAGAGTTTGTTTTTGCATTTTTTAATATTTTGTGTGTGGTGTTGGATTAAAGAAGGTGCCTGTTCTGCAGCGGCCAACCGCTGTTACGATAACGGCGTCATGCTGCGCAGTTGTTCCATACGGGACAGCCATTTCGAGCCACAGGGCTTAAACAACAACCTGCGCTCCGTCTCACTGGTTATAGTAAGGGTTATCTCCAATCGGGCAACCGGGCAAAGAGTACCTAAACGATCCGGCCATTCAATAACTGCAAGGCCAGTGCCGCCAATATAGTCCATCAGGCCGGCTCCTTCAATATCATCTTCACCCGACAACCGGTAAAAATCCATATGGTAGAGGAAAATCCGGCCTGAATACTCGTGCATCAGGCCAAAGGAAGGGCTGGTAACATACTGGTCTTCAGGAACCGACAGACCACGAGCAATGGCCTGGGTCAGGGTTGTCTTGCCGGCTCCAAGATCACCATACAGAAGAATGACATCTCCAGGCCCGGCAATCTCCCCGAGCAGACGACCGATCTGTTCTGTCTCCCCGGCAGAACGGACAATCAGGGTAAGGGACGCAATATCAGCTGTCATCACTGCCGACAGCAGAACCCAGTACAAGAGCAGTATGCAGAGGGATGGTAAAAGATACTGTGGTTCCGCTACCGACGGTACTGTCTATATCCACGGTACCACCCAGCATCTTTGTCCGTTCAACCATGGCGGTCAGGCCGATCCCCTTATGTTCAGGCAGGCGATTATCCACTTCCTGCAGATCAAACCCTGTACCGTTATCAGCAAGTTTCATCCTGACAACGGTTTTACCGACATCAATGGTAAAATCAATATGTGTCGCCTCTGAATGTTTGCCAATATTATTCAAGGTCTCCTGCACAAGCCGATAAACCAGGCGACGGCCGTCTGCGGAGCGGATAACGTCTAGAGACTG
>CAZQKF010000560.1:0-1922 GCA_964593645.1 uncultured Desulfobulbus sp. | reverse complement strand
GCAGAATTTAAACATGCTTCCGGAAAAGAAAAGCCGTCTACTCATTTTTTACTGCGGCGGAACCTACTGCTCAATGAGTACCCGGGCATCGGCTGAGGCCGCCCGGGTCGGGTATACAAATATCAGAGTCATGAAGGGCGGTGTGGCAGGTTGGACAGCTGCCGGTTACCCGATCGTTGCAACAGATGATTTTATTCGTAAAAACAGTACGCTGCTCATTGATCTTCGTGCCAGCCGTTATAACACTGTTGAAAAAATTGCCGGATCCGTGTCCATTCCCTTTGCAGAACTTGCCGGGCGTATCAATGAAATCTCGATAAAGGCTCCGGTTGTGGTCTACAGTTCCAATTTTCAAGAAAGCCTTGCAGCCCTCTCTCTTTTAAGAACTGACGGTTTCAAACGTGCTGCCATGGTTGACGGCAACTTTCAAGGCTGGAAACGGCGTAAAAATGCAACCACAAGCGGTACAGTTGTCACCACAGTCAACTGGCAGTGTACGCTTGGTAAGGGCGAAATTTCCCCTGCCGCTTTTACCAGGGCAGTGAATACAGCAGGCAGTGTTGTTCTTTTAGATGTGCGCACCAGTGAAGAAACCGCTGCCGGCAAATTTCGCAATGCCCGTCTTATTCCACTTAATGATCTTGCCCAGCGCATGGTTGAGCTTCCCAAAAACAAACCCATTTATGTCTACAGCGCAACTGGTGCCCGGGCTGAAATGGCACAACGCCAGCTGGCTGCGAACGGTTATAATGCATCTTTTATAGTCGGCGACCTGCGATGTTCCAGAGGTACCTGTAAGATCAGATTTTGAAACCTGGTACATACAACTCTGACAGTACATCAACTCCCGGAACCTGTTGTCTGCAGGGCTTGCTGAATTCTCTTGAAAGGTATCTTCCCGGGGCGAATACAGAATACCTCACGGTCATACCCTGCCAGGGTGGATCCGCTGCCCCCCGGTGTTGATCCTCCGTCCAGGACAAGATCAACTGTTTTACCAAAAATTTCAACGACCTGACCCGCAGTAGTTGCCGGAGTTTCACCGGATATATTGGCGCTGGTTGCAGTAATCGGCCCGCCGTATTCCCGCACAAGTTGTGCTGCCGCAGGATGAGAAGACTGCCGAAGCCCTACGGTTGCTGTGCCGCCGGTCAACAACCCGGGCAGGGAGTGGCTGGCTGGAAAAACCAGGGTCAGTGGGCCTGGCCAAAAAGCAGACATCAGGGGTTTGAAATCTGCCGGAATTGTAGAGGCTATGCGGTTTACCTGAAAACAATCAGCCACCAGAAGAAGGACGGCCTTATCAGCGGTACGCTGTTTTACGCGAAATAAACGCTGCAACGCCTTTCTATTATAAGGATCAACCCCGAGGCCGTAATAAGTTTCTGTGGGAAAGGCAATCAGGCCGCCCCGGTGCAGCAGCCTGATTGCCTCCTTAATCAGCAGGGGATCAACAACTGTGGTGTTACAGGGCAAGGGCTTTATTTTTCGCTGCCACCTGCTCTGCCATGTTCCGGCTGTGCTGCTGCAGAGCAGCTGTTATTTCCTTATCGGTTGTTGCCAGGATCCTGGCGGCAAGCACGGCTGCATTTTTTGCTCCGGCCTTACCGATACCCATGGTGGCAACGGGAATTCCCGGGGGCATCTGCACGGTTGAGAGCAAAGCATCCAGGCCGTTAAGGGAGGAGGCGTCAATGGGCACTCCGATAACCGGCAGGGTTGTGTGGGCAGCCAGGACACCAGCAAGGTGTGCAGCCATTCCGGCACCGGCAATAATGATTTTAAGACCGCGGTCAGCAGCAGATCTGGCATATTCTGCAGCCTGCTCCGGGGTTCTGTGCGCAGATGAAATAGTCACCTCAAATTTAATTCCCACTAATTTCAGAAAATCAGCAGCCGCCTGCATGATCGGCAGATCAGAA
>CAZQKF010000559.1:0-1933 GCA_964593645.1 uncultured Desulfobulbus sp. | reverse complement strand
GATAAAACCTGCTATGCCTGCCACGGCTCCCGTTTTGCCGGTGAATACATGGGCAAATTAGGTGCAACAGCCGATGTCCACTACGAAAAGGGCCAGATGGTCTGCACCGACTGTCACAGCGCGGATCATCTCCATAATACCCAGCCCGCTGATGCCAAACGCTATTATGCGACCAAGACAGTTCGCTGTGAGCAGTGTCATCCGGATGCCGCAAAGCCTGGTGAATCAAAAATCGCCATGCATAATGCCCATTCCGAGGGAACGCTTGCCTGTACGGTCTGTCATGCCAACACCTATTTTAACTGTTCCAACTGTCACGTATCACTTGATATCAAAAAACCTGGAGAGATCAAAGTCATCTTTCCAACAGATCCGCTGTTTACGTTTAAGATCGGAACCAATATCGATCGCAGTCCGGAAAATCCTTATAAGTTTAACCTGGTGCGCCATACGCCCATGAAAAAGGATTCTCTGGCCTCGTTCAGATATTTTCAGGCAGTGCTTAAAGGCACCCCTGGTCCGAAAGACCTGGTTGCCAACTATGATGCTTTGCCGACCTGGAACTCTGCTTCGATTCATAGTATCCAGCGGCGAACCAAACAAAACAGCTCCTGTAACGCCTGTCACGGCAACAAAGAACTCTTCTTGACGAAATCCGACCTGGCAGCTGATGATCCGGCCGCCAATCAAGAGATTATCGTCAAAAAAATTCCAGCCGAAATCAAAAAATAACAGGCAGCAGACAGAGAACTTATTTTTCTATGAACAAACAAAATACAGGAGTCTTTCAATGAAAATACAACTGTTACACGCTGTACTTTTCGGGCTGATCATCACGGTGGTAGGAGGTTTTGCCGCGCCGGTGACAGCGACAGCCGGGACAAAGTCACTGGTAGACAGCCAGTGGCTGGAAAAGAACCTCGGAGCAAAAAATCTGGTCATTATCGATGTCAGAACCCCGACCAATTACGGGGTCGGTCATATCCCCGGTTCCTTCAACCTGCCCTATGTGGGTTGGGAACCGACAGATGCACAGAGAAATTGTCAGTTGATGCCTACACCTGAGTACTTCAGCCAGATGATGCAGGCCATCGGGGTCAACAACAACTCACATGTAGTGGTCTATGATCACGGCAACACACTCAGCGATGCGACCAAGGGCTGCGCCGCTGTCTGGATACTGGAGAGCATGGGTCATACTAATGTCTCGTATCTCGACGGGGGTTTTACCAAGTGGACCTTTGAAGGACGAATCATCGACAACAAGGCTGTGGAGGCAAAAGACGGTAACTTTGCAGCGAAGCTGAAGGGATCCGGGGTGGCAGAGCTAAGCAGCATTCTAAAGATGAAGAAAGGGGTTGTTCTAGTTGATGCAAGAAATCCGGAGCAGCATTTCGGCAACAGCAAACGAGCTGATGTTGAACGCTTCGGGCATATCCCCGGCTCCATCAGCCTGCCGGCCGGATTCCTCAATCATGCCGGTATAAACCGTGCCCCGGCAACCATCAAACCGGCAAAAGAGCTGGCAGAGATCGTTAAAGGAACAGGTGTACCCGCAGACAAAAATACTTCAATTATTGTCTACTGTAATACCGGCCAATTTGCGGCGATGAACTATTTAGTTCTCCATGATGTTCTGGGCTACAAAAATGTCAGCGTCTATGATGGTTCCATGCTCGAGTATGCCTCTAATACGAAGCAGCCTATGGTTAACTTTACCTGGGGCACAGGGAGGTAACAGCTGTCTCGGTATCACTTGCAAACCACCACTCACTACTTTTGGAGGAATACATGATTCATCTATATAAACATACACTCAAGGCGTCTCTTGCAGGCGTTCTGTTGTGCATTTTCTGCCTGCCCTGGTTCGCCATGGCGGCAGACAATCCCCTGGTGAGCGTTGACTGGCTTGCCAAAAACCTGAAACAAAATA
>CAZQKF010000558.1:0-1934 GCA_964593645.1 uncultured Desulfobulbus sp. | reverse complement strand
GCGGTTCCAGAAGTTGCTTTTGGCGTAGAATCTGCATCATGGCGCCGTAATTGCCTACGCCGGGAAAGACCAGCCGCTCGGCCCGATCAATGTCTTCAGGCGTGTCAACGGAAACTACGGTTTCGCCGAGACTCTCAATGGCATTGATGACCGAGCGAACATTGCCGGCACCGTAATCAAGTAAGGTAATCATATTTTTTTCCTACAGACGGTATGCTTATGTGTGCTTTATGAAGAGCTGCGCGACTGCAGCATCTCCTGTACAACAGTATAAAAAAATGATATTTAGATGGAATGGCTTGACAAGTCAAGACGTACCCATATTTTGTCAAGGATAAAATTCTACTCGATTTTAATAAAAAATGCAGGCAATGTTGCTGGCTGCAGGGTTTGGTACGAGGCTCCGTCCCTACACCCTGATCAAGCCAAAACCTCTTTTCCCGGTGCTCAATGTCCCTCTGCTGCACATCCTGCTGGACATGCTTGTCCGGGCGGGCTGTGAACGGATAGTGGTTAACTGTCATCACCTAGCGGACCAAATTGAGGCCTCAGTTGCAGGTAGACCTGAGGTGCTGCTGCAGTATGAACCGGAAATTTTAGGTACCGGCGGCAGCCTGCGCAAGGCCCTGCCCCTGTTTACCGATGAACCGGTGCTGGTGATGAACGGTGATATCTATCATGATATTGACGTCTGCAGCCTGATGGATGCACACTTAAGCGCAGATGTCAAAGTCACCATGGCCATGCATGATTATCCCCGTTTTAACTCCGTTCATGTCTGCGATGATCAGGTGGTTGGGTTTACAGGCGATTCTCCCGGTTCTGGTGAAGAACTGCTGGCCTTTACCGGTATCCATGTCCTGGATAAAGAGGTGATTGGGCGGATTCCGGAAACTGGTTTTTATCATATAATAGAGCTGTACCAGGAACTTGCTGCTGCGGGCCGGGTGGGCAGCATGCGGTTTGATAACAGTTTCTGGCGTGATATCGGCACCCCGGCAGATTATCTGGATCTGCACCGGGAACTGCTCACCGTAGCTGATGGAGCTCAGTCCTGGTGTACAAGTGATCAGGCTGATGTCGCCGCAGATGCCGTTCTCCGCAATTGGGGAGCAATCGGCCCGGGGGCACGAATAGGCGATAGCACTGGTTTGTCACGTTGTGTTGTCTGGGAGAATGCTGTTGTTAAGCCCGGAAGCCAGTATGCCGACCGGATTATCTGTCAGTAAAAAGCCATTGACTTTTGAAAGTACGGCCTGTACTTGTTCAGCCCTGCACTGTTTGCATGGCACTTGAATCTCTACACCTTTGGTCACATGTTTAAACGCATTATAATAGTTCTTTTTGGCCTGTTGTTGGTCGTAGGCGTGATTGCCGGAGTAAAGGTGCTCCAGGTTCGCAAGATGATTGCCGCTTCCAAGCATACATCGTTTCCACCGGCCATAGTGACTACGGTAAAGGTAACAGCCGAAATCTGGCAGTCTACACTTGCAGCCGTGGGGTCACTTGTTGCTGTCCAGGGAGTGACAGTCGCCGCAGAACTACCCGGCAAGGTTGTTGAGATCGCCTTTACTCCAGGTACAAGTGTTGAGAAAGGGGATCTGCTGGTGCATCTTGACACCACGTCTGAGCAGGCGCAGCTCAGCGCGGCGGAAACCGCTGTAACCCTGGCGAAGATCAACCGTGACCGGGCCCGGGAACTGGTGCGTAAGAAAAGCATGTCCCGTTCCGGTCAGGACACCACTGAGGCACAGTATAATGAAGCCCTGGCCAAGGTTGATGAGATCCGCGCAGTTATTGAGAAAAAAATAATTCGAGCGCCTTTTTCAGGTCGTCTCGGTATCCGGCAAGTCAACCTGGGGCAGATTCTCAGCCAGGGAGAATCCATTGTTGAGCTGCAGTCCCTTGATCCGATCTTTGTTAATTTTTCCCTG
>CAZQKF010000557.1:0-1943 GCA_964593645.1 uncultured Desulfobulbus sp. | reverse complement strand
AGTCGTCATCATTGATGCCCATGACCGTGGTAATGGCATCATCGGGCATATCCAGCCCCTTGGACTTGATCTTAAACGGAGCCGAAACCATAACTTTTTCCGCACCGGCCTGGAGATGACCGCGCACCGAACCCCAGCCCTCTTCGGCATCGGCGGTGGGATCTTTAAACACGCCCGTGGTGTCGGCAACAATGCGGACATTGTTTTCCTGCCACTTGATGTCCTTGGGATTGCGGGCCTCGCGCAGAATGGTCACAGGAACGCCGTTAACGGTCATGGTGCCGGCAGCCTCATTGAGATTTTCTATGACCCGGCCGCCCTTGTGACCGTGCAGATAAGTGGCCAGCCTGCCGTAACTGGAATCTTTTTCAATAGTTGAGGCGATGTCCTCCAGGCCGGTTCCCACCTGGCGCCCCAGGTTGACGACGATCTCTGAAAAATATTGGCGGGAAACATGGTGCCAGAGCGAAAGCTTACCTATTCTGCCAAGGCCGTTAATTCCGAGTTTCATGGGGCTGTCTCCTGTAGCTGAACAAAAATTGAAAGGAAAATAGACAAGGTCAGGTATTTAAAACAACAACTGTAAATGGACATTTTTATAAATAGGATTATTATAATCGAAATACGGCTCTGCCGAAAGATTAAACCGTTAACACCGTGGAAAAACAACTATGCAGCTTCCCCTGATCCGCCAAAAGGGTCTGTTAGTCAAGCGCTACAAACGCTTTCTGGCCGATATTGAGCTTGCCGACGGCAGCACACTCACTGTTCACTGCCCAAATTCCGGTTCCATGCGGGGCTGCTCCACACCCGGCAGCCCGGTAATTCTATCAAAATCCGACAATCTGAAACGCAAATACGCCTGGACGCTTGAAATGGTGCAGGACAACAGCATCTGGATCGGTGTCAACACCGGCATGACCAACCGGATTGTCAGGGAAGCCCTGGAAAACGGTACTATTGATGATTTCGGCAGCATCATTTCCGTGCAGCCTGAGGTCAAGGTATCTGATAAGAGCCGTTTGGATTTTCTGGTGCAGACCGAGTCCGGGCCGGTCTATATTGAGGTGAAAAACTGCTCACTGGTTCAGGATAATATTGCCATGTTTCCCGATGCAGTCACGGTGCGCGGCACAAAACATCTGCGCGAGCTTGAACGCTTATGCACTGATGAGGTGCGAACCGCTGTTCTCTTCTGCGTGCAGCGGGCCGACGGAAAATGCTTTCGACCTGCGTATGAAATTGATCCAACCTATGCCGATACCCTGCGGGCAGTGCAGGCCAAAGGCGTGTATGTCCTGGCCTACCGGGCGCAGGTACAGCCTGACAGTGTCACCATTACCGGCAAGATACCGCTCTGTGAGGAATACGTATGACCATCACCCCCAAAAAAGCCGTTATCCTGCTCAGCGGCGGCTTGGACTCCACAACCGTGCTGGCCATTGCCCGCAGCCGTGGTTATCAGTGTTACTGCCTCAGCTTCCGCTACGGCCAGAAGCAGGATATTGAACTGAAGCGGGCAGCTGCAGTGGCACAAGCCCTGCAAGCAAAGCAGCACATGATCCTGCGCCTTGACCTGGGCACCATCGGCGGCTCAGCCCTGACAGCTGATATTGCCGTGCCCAAGGATCGGGAAACAAAAGAAATGGATCGAGAGATCCCGGTGACCTATGTGCCGGGCCGCAACATCATCTTTCTCTCCCATGCCCTGGCCTGGGCCGAAGTCATAGGGGCAAATGACATTTTTTTAGGGATTAACGCCGTGGATTACAGCGGCTACCCCGACTGTCGACCTGATTTTCTCCAGGCCTTTGAGCATATGGCCAACCTGGGCACCAGGGCCGGCAGCACCGGCAAACCCTTTAGCCTGCATGCACCGCTTATTGAGTTGAGTAAAAAAGAAATTATCGAGGTGGGAATGCAGTTAGGAGTAGATTACTCCA
>CAZQKF010000556.1:0-1950 GCA_964593645.1 uncultured Desulfobulbus sp. | reverse complement strand
CGGCCTGGCTCAGTACCCGGTCGTCCTCCTGCAGGGTCTGCACCAGGGTCTTGTACGACCGAAGGCCCTGGATAAAGGCAAGCTGCTCCAGAGCCATGAGCCGTTTCATGGGGTTGTCTTCATCGCTGATCTCTGTAAATTTTTTCAGCATCTTTTCGGCAGCATCGTTGTTCCCTTTTTTTGCCAGGGCAGTGGCAGCCGCCTGCCGAACCCAGTACACATGATCATCCAAAAGACGGTACAGCGCCTGCTCCTCCCCGTCTTCCAGAGAAGTTCCCCCCATCCCCAGTTCTTCGGCTGCAGCCTGCCGCTCCTGCCATATTTCGCTGGTCAACGCCTTGATACAATCATCTGTCTCAGCCTGCATATTGTCTCATCCCTCTGGAAATCTTTTCGATATTGTTTGATTATTGTCTGATATATAGGCAGTGAGAGGCATAGAATCCCGACTTTCTTTCCCAAAAAAAGCCTGCAGCCCCGCCCTGAATGAAAATTTCAAAAAAGTCATCTTTTCTGTTGGATTGCCATGAAAGAAAAACAGTGTCTGCAAATACTGACAAGGCACCACGTCTTTTAGGTTGAATTTGTAAATAATGCGGAATTATGCTATTTTTGCAAGAATTTTTTTTGTATTTTTCTTCCGGTCAGAGATAAGGAGCCTATTCATGCATGTTTTTCTATCCGACACACTGAATCCCGATGTTTTTTCCCTCCAGGTCCGCCGCGGCACCCATGACCTGAATGATGTCCTGGCTGCGGCCGTTCAAGCGGGCAGCCCCGAGATCGAATCCACCCATTTCCTCCTGGCAGCTGCCGGCATCAGGGGCGGAATGATGGAACGGTTTCTCGGACAGCTGGGAATCACCGCCGACCAGTGGCAGGAGGGGCTGCGCGACTGTGCCGGCACCGACCCTGCACGGATGCCGCCCGCCCACCTGACCAGGGATGTCTTCCATTCTTCGGCCCTGTCCCTGCTTGAAAAGGCCCGGCAACTCTGTACACAATATTCCAGCGAGACCATCAATGAGCCGATTCTGCTTCTCAGTGCCTTAGGTGCCCTGACTCCGGGCGTGGAGGAGCTGTTTGACTCGGTGGATATTGATACCGGCCAGTGGCGCGGGGAAATCGAACTGCTGCTCATGCCGGTGGAACCAGTCCTGGTCTTTGCCGGGGAGGAACCCTTTGCCCTTGAACTCGACCGATTTTCACCGGGGGCAAAAAAAGTCCTCCGGTTGATGCAGGGCGAGGCCGAGGCCCTGGGCTACACAAAAATTGATCCCCGGCACCTGGCCCTGGGGCTGCTGACCCATGAAGGCGGGGTTTGTCAACTGGGACTGCTGCAGCAAGGCATCCGCCCCGGCAGAATACAGGAACTGCTGACCCTCAACCTGCGGGGCAGGGCAAAACAGATGCGTACAACTCTGGCCCTGGACAAGCAGTTTCTCCAGCCCCTGCTCCAGGCAATCATCAGCCGGGCCGGAGAGCTGGCCGGCCGCGACCACAGCGGGCTTGTCTCGGAAGCGCACCTGCTCCTGGCGTTTCTTACCACTCCATCCATGGCCCTGCGAATCATGGAAGATGAACAGGTGGACATAAGGCAACTGCAGACCACTGCCGAACAGTATGATCCGGGTGAAGAGGAAGAAGATGACCTCAATATTGCTGATATCAATTCGGTTCGCCAGAGCCTGCTGAACAGATTGGTGGGCCAGGATCAGGCCATTGAGCGAATTTTACCCTTTATCCAGCGGATGCGTTTTGGTTTCACCGTGCCCGAGCGGCCGGTTGGGGTTTTCTTTTTCTGCGGCCAGTCCGGCAGCGGCAAGACTGAAATGGCCAAGGAACTGGCCCGGGCCGTATACGGCTCCGAGGAACAGCTCATCTACCTGGAGATGGGCCAGTTCAACTCGTCTGAAAGCATGAATATCTTTGTGGGCGCACCTCCCGGTT
>CAZQKF010000555.1:0-1950 GCA_964593645.1 uncultured Desulfobulbus sp. | reverse complement strand
AACCGATGCGGGGATCGTTCATTTCAACTGGCTGCAAGCACCAAAAAGATGAAAAGATTGTACAGAGAAATACGCCAAAGTCAATTGTAAAGAGAAACGGCCGGGAAGACCTCATCCGCCTCTCATCCCAATAACAGCCCGACAATCCTCTCGGTTTTATATACCTTGCCCTGGGCCACGACCATCCCCTCAATGGCCAGGGCCGGACTGAGCAGGAGACCGTATTTATTTCGCATCTCATCCGAGAGCGTCCATTTCTTGACAACTTCCGCCTCAACACCGGCTGTTTTTACGGCTTCTCTTACGTTGGAGTGGAGTTCCGTACATTTCCTGCAAGGCGGCTCAAGCCCGATAACTTCAATGTGCATCATAGCGACCCTCTATTTCAGCAATACTCAGTCCTGGGGCTCCACCGTTTCTCTGACCAGATATGGCGGATCTGGATAGGCCGGGCTGAAGCACTGGAGATCATCAATTTCCGCGGTTGTGTCGCAGGCTGCCGTCACCTTGTCAATTGCCTTACGGGTGATGGACTCCAAGCGCTCCGGATCAAGCTGCACCCTGGCATTTAAAATTATTGTGCCCCGGTGTATTTCACCGACCTCCATTCCACTTATGAGAGGCTCGGCATGAAGGCTGGTCAGGTTGATCCACATGGACTTTCCGCCACTGGTAAACACCGCTTTCAGATGGCCGATTTCGCCCTGTTCCCGCCTGAAAGCATCCCGTAATTCCACCATCAAAGCTGTTAACAGCTCATCAATGACAACCGGCTTTGCGCTGTTAATCTTTATTGCCGCATTCAACCACCCCAGGGCCGCCTCTGCTCTGGCATAACGATCATAATCCAGTTGACCGAGGATGGTATTTGCGCCCGGACGGCCGGAAAGAAGAGAACCCATCCATGTATCGACTCCCTGGCCATCCCTGGCCACGGTTGTCAGGATTTCCTTGTCCGGATATTTCTCTTTAAGTGCCGCAACGATTTCTTTTTTCTCCTGAGTGGAGAGAAGGTCGACCTTGTTGAGGACAACGATATCAGCCTCTTCAAGCTGTTTACCAAACAGGTAGGCGACCTCCTCGGGAAATGTACTCTCCTTTTCCGCCAGCAGGAGTTCCCGCACACGGTCAGGATCAACCATGGTGGTAAATGGGGCAAAATGGAAGGCTTCGTGATAGTGAATTTTGATGGGGTTGGCCACCGCGGCTACAAAATCCGTACAGCTGCCCACGGGCTCGCCCATCAGAATATCCGGCTTATGGACAAGGATTTTTTCCATACTGTCGATAAGATCATCGAATTTACAGCAGAAGCAGCCGGCAACCACCTCTTCAATCGCTACCCCGAGTTCACTGAGCAGCTCTCTGACAATAACAGTATCGGCAAGGTTGTCGCTCTGGTCATTTGTGACGATACCGACCCGTTTGCCCTGCTTTAATAACCGCTTGGCAATGGCGGCTAGTGCGGTTGTTTTGCCGGAGCCTAAAAACCCCCCGACAAAAATCAGCTTAACAGGCTTTTCAACTCGAATATCTCTTTTGGTGCCAATGCCCATTGATTGCCTCCATGGTCTTTTGAGTTTTTTTTGACTCCCACTCATCGGCTGAGTTTCAGATCCGAAAAAACACATTTCTGCAATCATATTTCATACCAGATGAAGGCCTAAGGGGAAATCGGCTAAAAGATGATTTTCTCCTGATGTTCCGTTATTCTTCAGTGTTCTATGGATATCAGGCCGCCCGACCCCGGAGAAATCATCCTTTGGCCGATTCCGGCTTTCCCCTATCTCTGTTAATTTACGTCTGAAATTACATAAACCAGCATGTCCCGGTGTACCGGACACAACGAACGAATGAATAGATAGTACCCAGACGTAACACCGCAGAGCGGTGTTACGAGGTCATTGTGAAGCAGAAGGGGTGCTTGTTGCACCGCTCTGCGGTGCAACA
>CAZQKF010000554.1:0-1951 GCA_964593645.1 uncultured Desulfobulbus sp. | reverse complement strand
CCGGATCGAGGTTTGCCGCTTTTCTGGCGGGATAAACCCCAAAAAACAGGCCGATAAGAACGGAAATCACGAATGCGATTGCAAAAGGCTGCCAGGTGATGCTGATCGGTTTTCCCAAATGGCGAACCAGAATAGCGATTATTACCCCCACACCAACGCCCAATATCCCCCCGGAAAAGGTCAGCATAACCGACTCGGTAAGAAACTGGAAAATAATATGTCTTTTCTTGGCGCCCAGCGCCCTCCTTAGCCCTATCTCCCGTTTTCTCTCTGAGACCGCCATGAGCATAATGTTCATCAACACAATACCCCCGACTAAAGGCGATATCACAGCGATTAGCCATAAAAAGAGGCCCAATGTTTTGGAAGTACTTTTTATCATTTTCGCTATTTGTTCTGCGGTGCTGATTCGGAAGTCATCCTCCTCTGTTGATGCTAAATGGTGATTTTCTCTTAAAATTTCTCTTATTTTGCCGGAAATATGTTTTGCCCGGGCGGGATCAGCAATTATAACTCTTAACATGCTGGTATAGAGCGGTTGATTCATCAGTCTTCTTGAAGCGGTGGTAAAGGGGATAAGAATGAGGTTGTCAAAATCCGTTCCGGCCGGTGATTGCCCCCTCTTTTCCAGAATTCCGATTACCTTGAAAGATACATTTTTGACCAATATATTCTCACCTATCGGGTTTGTCTTCCCAAACAAGTCTTTGGCTGTAGTGGTACCGATCACACATACCCTCGACAACTGTTCGTTATCAGCATTACTGATGAAGCCTCCCTTGGCTGCGCCCCTCCGCCAGGCATCCTGCCAATCCGGTTCCACTCCCATCACCCATGACGTGGTAAATTGATTGCCATATTTCTAGGGCATATCCAACTCCACCTGGAAGGGAGTGGCAAATTTCACTCCGGCGATGCTTTCTATATCGGATATATCTTTTCTGGTTAAGTTTGCCTGTTCCGCAGTGGAAGGCCCACGCATTTTCCCGCCGCCCGAGTGAACCATAATAGCATCGGGGCCGAAGTTTTGTATCCGTTTCATGATACGTTTATTGGCGCCTTGCGTTAACGAAACGATCACCGTAAGCGTGGCAATACCGACCAGAATGGCCAGCTCAATAAGAACTGTCCTCAGTTTATGCTTTAGGATAGATTTTGAGGATAGGCCCACAATTTTCATTACTTTCATTTTGGCACCTCTTCCTTATATATTTTACCGTCTCGCAGGAATACCGTTCTCCCGGCATATTGGGCAATGTTAATATCATGGGTGATCAGAATAATTGTTTTGCCCTGCCCATGCAGCCTCTTCAGAATATCCATTATCTCCCGTACGGATTCACTATCCAGGTTCCCTGTAGGTTCATCGGCCAGGATAATGGCAGGATCATTTACAAGGGCGCGGGCTATGGCAACTCTTTGATGCTGGCCCCCGGAAAGTTCATTAGGCTTATAATGGATTCTGTCACCTAATCCTACCGATTCCAAAAATTGCACAGCCCGTTCCCTGGCATCTGCGGGATATTCATCGGCGTAAACGAGAGGCAAAAGGACATTATCCAGGGCGCTGGTCCCGTCCAGGAGATTAAAGGCCTGAAAAACAAAGCCGATTTTTTTATTTCTGAGATCGGAAAGCTGATCGTCGTCCAGGGTCTCTATATCCACTCCATCAAGCACATAAGAACCCCCGGACGCCTTCAACATACATCCCAGAATATTCATCAAGGTCGTTTTCCCATTGCCGGAGGAACCCATTATGGCCATAAATTCCCCACGTCGCACACCAAACGTTACTCCCTTGAGGACATCTGTTTTAATCGTCCCGTTTTGAAAGGACTTTGTAATATTTTTTAGCTCTATCATTGTTGGTCTCCATTAATTGCCTTTATAAGCCGAATAAAAAAAAGAGAACATCCCCTCGTTCTTTCATCTGTTTTCAATAACAACCGTA
>CAZQKF010000553.1:0-1955 GCA_964593645.1 uncultured Desulfobulbus sp. | reverse complement strand
TTATCAAAACAACGATATGAAGCAAAATGAAAGATGTAGTGCCATAACGACAAAGGTGGCACGGGTAACTAATTAATATTATAGCTGTTTATGTTTTACAGTCACAAAGTTGGGTTAGGCCGACAAAGGCCAATGACTCGGTAAATGAGATGGTAAAAATTACAAATCCGGCCATATTTGGATGGCTGGTAATCCAGGTGGTCAGGTGGACTAAAAAATCATGCATGAGATCAGTTGGTCACGGTGACTCATTCTGGACGCACTTCTGTTTTTGCTGACTGCAGGGGTGAAGTCTGTATATGTAGGGGCTACGATCTGTCTTTGCGGAACCCTGCGTCCCAGAAGACAAGGGTATAAAACCGGTCGCTAATCGACCTGAACCGGATTATGCCGGGTCAGCACTTCTTTAATCTCCGTTTCTATCGCAGCAGGGGCCATAACCTTAACCAGTTTGTTTGCTGTGTCGGTAAATATCTCTTCGGCAGGCAATCCAATATTAATGAGATCATCAGCAACATTTTTTAGAGTTTCCGGAGCAGCATATACGGCAGTTATGACCTTAGCCGTTGCCTTTTCCTTCAGTTCATGGCTCTCGGTTTTTGCGGGGTTGTGACGTTGAACTACCTCCAAAATTTCTGCTTCAATACTGGCCCCTGAAATAATTTTGATCTGCAGCGCAACGGTGTTGGATAAAAATTTTTCCGTGGGCAGGCCGATGTTGATAAGATCATCAACAACGTTTTGCAGGGTATTGAGAGATGAGTAAGTTGCAGTAACGATTAAGGCCATGGTTGTTCCTCCCTGAAGATGATTGTAAAGAGCAGTATTTTTTCAGATGAAACAATAAGCATTGGGCTGCATTTGCCAAGGTGTTGTTCTCCAGTGGTTCATTTTTGCCCCCATGGTTCAGTGATTTAGGTAAAAGAAGATATACGGGTGAGGGCGGCATGGTGCCACAGTAAAGGGGGACGGGGCGATTATGCTACAAAGAGCTTCGGGGGCCAGGGGATACAAAAAGAGGGAGTTAAAACTCCCTCTTTTTGTACATAAGATAGCTGTACGTTGACCGGGTCGATTATTTCTTGACCGTTGTACCCTCAGCCTTTGCCGCTCTGAGCTGTTTGTCCAGATCCTTCATGGCAACCAGAGTCTCTTTCAGTTTGGCATACCCGTACCAGGTGGTGTAATCGGGCATGAGATGGAAAGCAGCCTGGTATGTTTTCATTCTGTAATCCATGAACATTTCATAGAGCAGTTCTTCAATATGACTGTTCACCTCGTAAAAGGTCAGCAGGTCAGGATAGGGGAATGTTGCCTTGTTGGTGGTGGATTCAAGGATACCGTCTTTGTAGAGATTTGCGACAATATCGATAGCTTCTGCAAAGACCTCATCGGCCGCCTTGATCATCTGATCTGCATTGTCCAGGTTTTGCTTAACATAGGTTTCGCTGTGACACTGCTTGCATGTGGTGACCATTGCCTCACGCTGCTCGTTGAATGCCTCTTCGGTCAGCCGTGCCATGTCTGCAGCCTTGACAACATCAAGTCGAGCCGTCGGTTTGCCGTCTTTGTCCAGCACGCCGAGTGCCTTGAGAATTGTAGCCCGATATCCCATCCACTGAGCATCTTTTTCCGGCAGTCTGAGGGCCAGGAATCCCCATGCCGTCATCACTTTATGGTTGCCGCCCGCCATGTGACAGTCCTGACAGGTCGGTCCCCTGTGAGCCTTTTTGTCGGTCATGTAGGCTGCACCGTGTTTTGAGCCGTTCCACATCTCCCACTGGGCATGATCAAAACCGGTATGGCACTGCTCACAGGCCTCGGGTTCCAGGGCTTCAGCTTTGGAAAAGGCATGCCTGGTATGGCAGTTCTGGCAGTCCATGCCGTATTTATAATGGGCTCTGAACTCCCCGGCCAAACCCTGCTGCTTGGTTTCTTCATCAATAATGCCGAGG
>CAZQKF010000552.1:0-1960 GCA_964593645.1 uncultured Desulfobulbus sp. | reverse complement strand
ATATTGATGCCTATGCCAACCGTGAATCGCTTCTCTTTCCGCTTCCACAGGCTGTTGTAACCGGCCATAACCTTGATATCCGGATAGAATTCGCGTTTGGCGAGGTCGGTTCTGGCCCTGAATGTTTGCAGCTGTGCTTGCTGAGCCTTGAGCTCAGGCCGGGATTCGAGCGCTCGCCGGCGCAACAACTTAACATCGGGAAGGTCGCCAGGGGATGGTAACAGGGCAGGCTGTGGAATGTCCTGATCCGGCCTGCGGTTCAGTAGCGTGTTGATGTGCGCCAGTATTTCGCGCCGCTGGCGCTCCAGGATTATGGCCCGATGCTCCAGCATATTGAATTCCACTTCGGCATGCAGCGCATCCTGCTTGCTGGCGCTGCCCAGGCTGTACCTGATCTCGGCAATGCGGTGGAACTCCTGCAACAGGTCCATGTTGATTCGGTTAATACGAATGGCCTGGTGAATGAAATACCAGTCCGCCATGGCTGACTTCGCCATGGCTACCAGTTTCAGCCGCAGAGTCTTGATATCTTCCCGGGCGGCATCGGCTTCATGCTCTGCAACCTCGCCGCGCAGATCTCGCTTTCCCGGCCAGGGAATTTTTTGTGAAATCTCCAGCCTCTGGCCAAAATCGAGACCGGAGACACCTGCTGTTCCGGGCGCAACACCATAGGAAAGCATGGGATCATCCAGAGCAGATACCTGTTCGATGCGTGCCCGAGAGGCTTCCCACACAGCTTGTATGGCGGACAGATTAGGGTTACCGGTTAAAACGGCCCCTACGAGTTGTGTGGGCGTAATCCGCCCCGAATTATGAAATAAAGTGTCTTCATCAGCGGCTTGAGCCACATTCCATGAAGACGTGAGCAAAATGGCAGCAAACCCAAACCGGGTCCACCTTACAAAGTGGGACGAATGACCCATTGAAACACCTCCAATTTAATTGTGCAGTTTCAGTAATAACAAGGGCTGCTCTGAAAAAGTCAGAGTTTCCCAGGCAGACGAGCGCGCGCACCGTGGCAAAGCCCGGTGCGCGATGCAGAGCAATCGAAGATGTTTTTTAAATGCGGAGTCGTTTGGTTATCAGGTAGGTTTTTGTTCCGTGCCCCCGGGGGGGAGCAGGATCATGGTAGAGACCGGTTTGCAGGCTAATGCCCGGTTCAGGGGAGAGCAGGGAAAAAAGCAGTGCAGGCGGCGGCTGTGGGGCATCCAGTATCAGAAGCTGGAAAGCATGCGATCCCGGCAGAGCAACGGCGTCAATAAGCGGTTGATAGACGTAAGTTACATCGCAACAGCCCTTGACCGGCATGGCCTCGTTGACGTCACATCCACCACCGCCCATCTTGCAGCCCATCATCGCTTTCGTGCCTTTGCAGCAGCAAACGATTTGCAGCTTACCGTCCATGAGATTGCAGGCAAGTGCGCTCCGGATTGATGGCAAAGCAGAGGAGAGCACCAGCAGTACCATTACGAACTGTCGCAAAGCGGAATGAGCCAACCTGCCTTTCATGTCAATCGCTACTGTATCCTAAGCCGAAGATGGGAACAACCTCCTCCTTTTGCCCGGCCTGCCAATTTTATTACAAACCTGACCCCATTGATCCGCCTCCCGCCTTCCCGCCTTACTTTCAAATATCCATAAGTCAAGCTTGACCCGGTTGTCGTAAACAGACGGTCAGGTTTCAATGGACTAGAAGGTATAGGCCTGATCCTTGGCGTATACCAAAAAATAAAGAAATTTGCAGAGGGGGTGTTTGTTTGACTATGCTTGGTATCAATGGGAAAGGGTTGCCAGGACGGCGCATTCACAGAGACATAAGACCAACCCATAATCATTCCTGAGGGGGAATCGGTTTGCCGGGTTTTTCAAGCATATCGCACCAGCGGCTCGATACATGTCATGAGGATTTACAGCGGCTATTTAATGAAGTGGTAGAACATTTCGATTGCAGCATCCTGTG
>CAZQKF010000551.1:0-1963 GCA_964593645.1 uncultured Desulfobulbus sp. | reverse complement strand
TATTATATTCTTACCAAGTCTTACAAGGAGATGTTTATGCCTGCTACTGTTCTTTCAAGTAAAGGTCAGGTTATTATTCCCAAGCTCATACGGACCGCTCATCAGTGGGAGTCCGGCCAGAAATTTGAAGCAATTGATACCGGTGACGGGGTTTTGCTCAAACCGGCCGGGCCTTTTTCAAAAACTGAAATTGATGAGGTTGCCGGTTGTCTGCGGTATGACGGGCCGAAAAAATCGATTGCAGAAATGGATGAGGCCATTGCCCGGGGAGTAAAGGAGTCGGCCCGTGATCGGCGTTGATACCAATCTTATTGTCCGGTTGTTGACCCGGGACGATGAGCACCAGTTTTGTAAGGCGGAAAAGATTTTCAAACAGGAACAAATTTTTATTGCCGACACGGTTATCCTGGAAACGGAATGGGTGTTGCGTTACGCCTATCGGTTCAAACCAGAGGAAATCGGACAGGCCTTTACCATGCTTCTGGGGCTTGCCAATGTTCATGTTAATAATGTGGACAAGCTGCACCGGGTTCTATCTCTTCATCGGCAAGGGTTTGATTTTGCCGATGCCATGCATCTCGGTGCAAGTCTTTCCTGTAGGTCCTTTCTGACCTTTGACAAGGCATTTATTCACCAGGCAAAGTGTATGACGGATTGTCCGGTACGCCTGCCTTAAAGTAAGATATTCCCCTTTCTCTTCCCGTTACCATTATGCAGATTCTGTATAATGGTTTTTCCCCTGAATGGATGATTACTTTGCACGACAGGGCATCATACCTGTTGGGCAGCAGGTGCTTCGCGGCGAGGCGCCGCTCCTACAGGGGTATGATGATTTCTGCCTGGTATGTGAAGATTGGGTATGGGAAACTGGAGTTGACTTTTATTATAATATTAATTATTATTTTTATTCTAATGGTCTCCCTTTTGGGAGAGTGCAGATTCATGATCTCAGGATACATATGAAGTTTCTTCAGGAAATTCTCGCCGTGAGTGGTCTGGCTCGTGTCGGTATGTTTTGGGTTGTTTTTTGCCTGTCGCTTTTCTTCTTTCCTTTTCAATCCTCTACCCTGGCAGGTGGTTCAATGGATGCAACAAATCGGTTAATCCACGAAAAAAGTCCGTATCTTCTACAACATGCCCATAACCCGGTGG
The DNA here is from genome assembly GCA_964593645.1 of uncultured Desulfobulbus sp. Taxonomy (GTDB): domain Bacteria; phylum Desulfobacterota; class Desulfobulbia; order Desulfobulbales; family Desulfobulbaceae; genus Desulfobulbus_C. Next base: position 811 of record CAZQKF010000551.1, on the reverse strand, counting down.
ACTGGTATCCCTGGGGTGAAGAGGCCTTTGCCAGGGCAAAGGCTGAGGATAAACCGATCTTTCTTTCCATCGGCTATTCCACCTGTCACTGGTGCCACGTCATGGCCCATGAGTCGTTTGAGAATCCGGAAATTGCAGCGCTGTTGAATAAGTGGTTTGTCTGCATCAAGGTTGATCGGGAGGAACGGCCTGATATTGACCAGATGTACATGGCTGCCACCCAGGCCCTGAACGGGTCCGGGGGCTGGCCCATGTCGGTGTTTTTGTTTCCCGACGGTCGACCGTTCTGGGCGGCCACCTATATTCCGCCCAAGGGGCAGTACGGCCGTCCCGGTTTTCCTGATATTTTAAACGCAGTGCATACGGCCTGGACCACCCGTCGGGATGAACTGGCCGAATCCGCCTCCGGCCTGATTGATGCCCTGGAAGGGGCGCATCGCAGGCCTGCATCCGCCATTAGCGACACGGTTGGCAAACGGGCTTATAACTCGCTGCAGGCCACCTTTGACAGCCGCTACGGCGGGTTCGGCAGTGCGCCGAAATTCCCCAGGCCGGTGGTATACACCTTTTTGTTTAATTACCGGCAGCAGACCGGCAATGACAAGGCCCGTGATATGGCCCTTGCCACCTTAAAGGCCATGGCCCGGGGCGGCATGTATGATCAGCTGGGCGGCGGCTTTCATCGGTATTCCGTGGACGGGCAGTGGCGGGTGCCCCATTTTGAGAAGATGCTCTATGACCAGGCCCAGTTGGCCGACTCCTACCTGGACGCGTATCAAATTACCGGCGAGGAAGAATACGCAGATGTTGC
>CAZQKF010000550.1:0-1964 GCA_964593645.1 uncultured Desulfobulbus sp. | reverse complement strand
TGAGCAAATCTGCAGGCAGGTTGCGGATAAACCCCACCGTATCGGTGATGATTACTTCCATGTCCGTGGGAAAACGCAGGCGGCGCGTCGTGGGATCAAGGGTGGCAAAGAGCATGTCTTCGGCCTTGATGTTTGATTTTGTCAGGGTATTAAGCAGGGTGGATTTCCCGGCATTGGTATAGCCCACCAGCGAGATCACCGGTACATCATGTTTGCGCCGACGGTTACGCCGATGATAGCGCTGCCTGCTCACCCCTTTAAGCTCTTTAGCAAGCCGGGCAATACGGTCGTTAATCCGGCGGCGGTCGATTTCAAGCTTTGTCTCACCAGGCCCGCGGGCACCAATACCGCCGGTAAGCCGGGACAGCGCATCATCGCGGGTGGAGAGCATGGGCAGCAGGTATTTCAGCTGGGCCATTTCAATCTGCAGCCTGCCCTCCCTGGACAGGGCACGGGAGGCAAAGATATCTAAAATCAGCTGGGTACGATCAATAACCCTCAGATCGGTATGTCCTGTGACCGAACGGATCTGGGAGGGAGTCAGTTCCTGGTCAAAGAGAAGCAGGTTGGCCCCGGTTCGCAGACTCATCAAGACGATTTCCATCAGCTTGCCGCGGCCCAGAATAAAACGGGGATGCATCTTGCGGCGACGCTGGATCACCTGACTGACAACATCAACATTGGCGGCCCGGGCAAGTTCGGCAAGCTCGAGCATGGAGTCCTCGGCCCGAACTTTTGAGCCCGTACTCACCGAAATCAGGATGGCCCGATCCCTGCCCTTGTCCACATCACGGATAGGACGGGCCCGGGCAAACTCATCTTCTACCGCTTCGATCAACTCAATACACGACTGCTGCTGGGCTGCCGGATGCACCGGTTCCAATACCTGCCAGTCCCGGTCATCGATCCGGCCGGGCAGCAAATGCACCGTATGCAGCAAATCGGGAAACCCGTCATCCATGGTGAGCACGGACATCATATCCAGCCGCAGACAGGCCATGTCCATGATATCCTCTTCACCGGCACCGGAACGGCCAAAGCTGGTATGGACACAGCGCAGCCCGCGCAGCCGACCGCCGGAGGTGCGCACGTTATCAAGCACAGGAATAACAATCCGGTCATGATCCCCGACAATAACGGTCTCCACCTTACCGGAGCGATGAATGAGCAGACCAATCTGCCGGTTCAGCTCCGTACTCAAGGCGGCCGTAGACCGGGCAAGATCCCGGCTAACTACCTCTTCCGGATCAACCTTTTTCTGGGTCAGCCGCTCCAACTGCCGCAGCTGTTTACTCTTTAAACCTGATTTATTTCCGACAACAGTAATGGTCTTGATCTCCTATGTTCAATCCTCAGGGGAACTGCTGAAATTCATTCTGTTTCACAGATTGCTTCTTACCACGGCGTGATCAAACCCGACAGAAGAAAAAGTACCTCTCGCCCACCATTTCCCTTAACCGTACCGGCCGGGCTTGACTCTGACTCTGGGAATGACCATCGGCCTGCGTCGTACGTTCTGGATGATGTGGGGAGAACTGGTCGGAGTTGCAGCAGTCATGCTCAACTATCCGGCACTCTTTCAGATGCTCAAATATGTCGGTGCGGCTACCTCTGCTATCTCGGCATCCAGCTGTGTCGTGCACGAGGAAAAATGACCATGGGCGAGGTACACGAAAACAGGCAAAAATGCAGCGGCAGGGAACTTGCGCTGCAGAACAGGAGTACTGTTAAAACACTGAACCAAGTTGCCGGCACCCTGATGCTGGGAGTCGGCATCTGGCTGGCCGTGTTATGAGCCGAGTTCTTTGGTTATGCGATCTGCTAAAAAAACCTTCATAAGGGATTGGTAAGGGACATCTCTTTTGTTAGCGAGTATTTTTAATTCTTCAATCATAATCTCTGGTAACCGAAGAGAGATTTTCTTTGTCGATGGTTTAAGGTTGGAAAGAGTAACTTTTTCTGCT
>CAZQKF010000549.1:0-1971 GCA_964593645.1 uncultured Desulfobulbus sp. | reverse complement strand
GGGATGTGGACACCGGAGGGCTTTGACCAGATACAGGGTGGCATTGCCGATACTGAGATTGTTGTCAGCATTGAAGAGGATGCTGCCTATGGGGATATGGCTCTGCAGGTCTGGATTCAGGACCGTGATATCATTGAGCGGCTTCATGCAGAACAATTCCTGTTCCGTCCACGCTCCTTTGAATATTTTAAATGTACCAGAGACACCATTCCTGAGTTTGAAGAACCAAACGATGATACCATTGCCGCACTTGAGGCAGATCTGGACGAGTGGTTTGCTAAAAAAAGACGTGGCCGAGCCTCCAAGGTATTAAAATATGTGAAAGATGACTTTGTCTGGTTTCTCGTCCGTCATGGTGAACCTTTCACCCGGGAATCCATCATTAAAGATGGAGAGTCTTCGAGCCTGTTTTATCGGCCGGAAAAATATGATGTGATAGTTTACAACCCGGAGAACGGTGAGATCCGGATGAATGCACGATCCAAAGGTGAAAAGGAACTGTACCGCACCAAGTTCGGACTCCACCTTTTTGGTGATGCCGAGTTTTTCGATGGAAAGAGCAAGTTTACGTTGGAGCCACTCCGGGAATCGGGGTCAGCCTCCATTCTTTGTGATGATATTGAAGGGATTGATTGGGTACGCCTCAAGGAGTTTCAGATTTACTGGCCCGGAACACATAATGAGATTGAGATCCGAAAAGCAGAGGATATTTTCGCATCATTGGAAGCTCGGGATCGCAGCATCCCCAATGGCGGTCGATTGAGCAAGGCAAGTTTTCAAATCAAGTTTTCCGACTCAAAAACGCCACGAACCGTCACTCTAAGCTCCGGCAACCGGGCTCAGTTCAAACGGGATGATGATGCTGAAGTGCTGGAAGAGTGGTTGATCCGTCGTGGATTTGTCGTAGCAGATTCGGAGGACAATGGTGAGTGAAGCCCTGCTGTGGCAATTTTTGGAAGAGCACCCGAAGCAGAATGCGCCATGGTGTGAATGGCAGGATGCGTTTGGTGGCTGGGATTCTTTCACTGGATTTGAGAGGAAATTTCTGCAGCTGACAAGTCAGCGTGCCTTCGCTGTCAATTGCCGGACGGACTGTGGATTGGGCTGTCCCAGAAAGGTGGTTGAACATGCTGCCGATGATATTGTTGCCGTTTGCCCGGAGCAGGAAGAGAAGCCTTACAGTCTGAACAAGAAAGATGTGCTGGTCTATACACTGAACCGGTCAGCTTTCCACAAAAGCATCTGTTCAGGACTGGGAATCACACTCAACGAAAATGGGCTCGACGGCATTCCCGGGGTCTGTCGTGTGGGTGATTTCATTCCCACCGCCGGTTACAGTTTTCCTATCTACCTGACCTTTAAAGATAATCCGGAGGAGCTTCTCGAATCCGTCAGGAATATTACCCTTCTAGGACAGGGACCTTTTGCATTGTTCATTCCAACCCGGAAACAGCTGACGCCCCGGGTCGAAGACCAGCTTCAAAGAAGCGGTTCAATATGCCTTGTGTTGAGTGAGGAATTTTCCATCCAGGGCAATGGCAGTCTGAAAGCCGTCAGGTCAGCCACTGATGTCTTCGCTGTATTTCAGGCTGAAGTTCCAGAGCCGGATTCAGGTGGCATGGTCCATTTCGATACACCAGCCGGTATCAGCTGGAATGGACTCACCATTAAATTTGTGGATGGGCATACAGTCTCGATCCGCACAAACAAATCACACGGTCAGTATAATTACACCCAGATGGGAATGGCCAATACCAGAAACGGAAACCCGACTGTTCACTGGACCCTCTTGCGGGATTTTGCGGAAAACCGAGGCATTATTGATAACACAAGTCCCAAGGACACACCGTTCCATCATATGCCCAAGCGTAAGCAGGATTTATCCAAAAAGCTAAGGCAATTTTTCCGTCTAACAGATGACCCGATTGAATACCTCAAAGAGGAAGGTTGTTATCGTTGCCTTTTCACGAT
>CAZQKF010000548.1:0-1984 GCA_964593645.1 uncultured Desulfobulbus sp. | reverse complement strand
TTATTCTGGGGGCCTGTTTGATCGGCCTGCTTGCCGCCTGTTTTTCGTACTGGCTGGCCCGTCGCATCAGCCGGCCCATGGAGGAAATGCGCCGGGGCGCTGAACAGTTGGCCGCGGGCACCACGCATCAGCCGATTGCAATGGAGCATGTTCATTTATCCCGGGAAACAACAGAACTGGCCCGATCGCTGAATAATATGGCCGAGCAGATCAACGCCCGCATGAAGACAATCAGCCAGCAGGCCAATGAGCTGGAAGCGGTATTTGGCAGTATGACTGACGGGGTGCTTGCTGTGGCGTCAGATCATCGCATTATCCGGATAAACCGGGCTGCAGCCGAACTGTTTGCCATTGATTCCAAGGCTGTCCAGGGAAAATCCATGCAGGGAGTGCTGCGGAGTCTTATCCTGCAGGAGTTTGTCAACAGGGTGCTTACCAGCCAGGAAACGGCAGTGGAAAATATTGTGCTGAGTTTACAGGGGCGCGAAATAACCCTGCGAATTCGCAGTGTCCCGCTGCTGGACGGCGAGGGGCAGAAGATGGGTATTTTGTTGGTAATGAATAACCTGACCAGGGTCAATCAGCTGGAAACAGTTCGCCGAAATTTTGTGGCCAATGTATCGCACGAACTTAAAACGCCGATCACCTCCATCCGCGGTTATGTTGAAACTCTGTTGGACGGAGCCATGGAAGACCCGGAGGATGTGAAAAAATTTCTTGCCGTTATTGACCGGCAGGGAGCCCGGCTTGACGCCATTGTCGATGATCTGCTCAGCCTGGCCCGTATTGAAGACAGGGCAGAAAATGATGACGTTGTCCTGCAGCAGGAAGCATTGCTACCCATCCTGGAAGCCTCTGTCCAGGCCTGCAGTCTGCAGGCAAAACAGCATAATGTTATCCTTGATCTGGACTGTGATGCCCGGCTTACGGCCCCAGTGAACCAGGTCATGCTTGAACAGGCGGTCATCAACCTGCTCACCAATGCAATAAAGTATAGCCCGGCCGGAAAAGTAGTGACGCTTAAAGCGGCAATCAATCCCGGAAAGGGAGAACAGCAGGCCATTCGGATTAGTGTCCGGGATCAGGGGCCGGGCATCGCGCCGGAGCATCTGGAGAGAATTTTTGAACGGTTTTACCGCTGCGACAAGGCTAGAAGCAGAGAAAACGGCGGCACCGGCCTGGGGCTCTCCATTGTCAAACATATTGCCCAATGCCATGGCGGAACGGTGGAAGTTGACAGCCGGGTAGGTGAAGGGGCAACGTTCTCCATTATTCTTCCTGGGCCGTCTGCTTAGTATAACTCCTGGCCGGTGCGCAACTGTTGATCAGAAAAAATACTATGGCTGGACTACATCAAGCTTGTATGTAACTCGACAGCCATAAAATCGAAGATTAGTGAAAGAGGTCGGATTACCTGTTATTTTATAGAGGGTATAAGCACCGTAAGCATAAAGGGAATTGTCAATTAATGGGTAGTCGATAGATGGGGAAGAAAATGACTGGATATCAGTGGAACCTCCCGTTGTTTCCATGTTAAATTCAGTTGTGATAAGTTCTTTATCCGGCAGAAGTATCGGACGTCGCCATAAGTATGCTGGACTATTTCCACTTATATTCTCAACGCTGTCATTATCCTGAACATAACATGAAAAATTTGTTATTTCAGCACCATCTGGTAGCTGCAGAGGAGCAGCAAGACCAATTGTTTTTACTGGTGCTATCAAGGAGAAAAATTGACCTGATATAAAGTTTCCCCGAGGGATATCATTGGTAAACAAAGAAGGTGTAAATGCGGAAGGGGGGAGATTGTAATATAACGTTTTGTTAGTAGTTTTCACGCTTCCTCCCAAGGGGACAACCACGACCTTCTCTGCTGCATACAGAGGGATATTGGACATTAAAAAAATCATTACACTAAGAGTGAATACAGTTTTTTTCATAATATCTCCTTGTTATTTTTATTGATAACAGCATAATCCTGGCA
>CAZQKF010000547.1:0-1989 GCA_964593645.1 uncultured Desulfobulbus sp. | reverse complement strand
GTTATCTCTTCCTGTGGAACTCTACGTCGGGAAAACGGTGAGGGAACCTGGATCACCCGGGAGATGCAGGAGGCCTATATCCATCTGCATGAGTTGGGGTTTGCCCATTCCATTGAATGTTGGCAGAATGGGGAGCTGGCCGGCGGGCTGTACGGAGTCTGCCTGGATCGGGTCTTTTTCGGCGAGTCCATGTTCAGCCGCAGAACCGATGGTTCAAAAGTCGCTCTTGCTGCATTGATGCGCCATGCAGAGCAGATCGATATCCGGGCCGTAGACTGCCAGATGACCACGGATCATCTCCTGCGTTTTGGTGCCTGTGAGCTTAATCGGGAAGATTTCCAGGAGCTTCTGGAACAGTTTATTCAGACCATTACACCACAAAAAAAATGGCGCCTGCATTGAATCAGCAAGGAGGGGGCTGATCCTGCAGACGCCTGCCAGGAAGGAGAGACACACTGTATACTGCGTAGGTTCATCACGTACTGCAATTCTCTGCCAAGCCGGAGGAGGGGCCGGCATGGGCAAAGGGGTTAAGCAAAGGTTAGTGTTCCACTATCCGCCAATCAAGAGGCGGCCCGTTAATCTGCTCACACAACCATCTTTTAAGAGCATCATTAGGAGGATGCACTGTGCCGCCGGCACGAATACCATCTTCCTGCCAGGAGGCCATGAACAGCTCTTCGGGTACATCATACTGACCAAGCTCTTCAGCCCCTTCAACAGTCCGTCGGATTAAAGTAACACGGTGGGGAACCTGCCAGTCATACAGGACAAAGTACACAGACTCATCACTGCTTGCGGAAACAAAATCGTTGCCGCGCACCCAACCGGTGCCCCATTCAAGATACATCTCAACAGCTTTTTCAGGTGTCATGGTCCAGTCAATGGAATTCACCAAACCTCTTTCTTTTCTGAGTGTTTCCAAATTTATCATAACATGCACCCTCTATTTAAATTCCGGCCGTTACTTACCCCTTATAATATATACCACAACGTGATAGTCAAGAAAAAACAACAATGCTTCTCAAAAAATTTTAACCTCTATGAAATTACAGGATAAAAGTCTCAGGAATCAAAGTCGAATTCGTAGATCAACGACGAACGATCCAAATGTTTGAAGATTTTTTTCAGGCCATGCAGGTTGGCCGTTGTAAAATTGACCTCCCAGGCAGGAGTTGAAGTGGGTTTTTCACTGAGCCGGAGGACATCAGTCACCTTCATCTCTTCCGGAGCAACTGAAAGCAGCATGAACAGGCGATGCCGGGTTGCCGACATGATAATCACCTTCTGCGGCTTGATGACACGAGTTGCGCGGTTCTTCCACCGCACTTCCACCGCATCTTCTCGCTGGAAATTCAGCTTCTGCAAACGGGAACAGTCTTTGCGGTGCAGAGAAATACCACGTTCACTGAGCAGGCCGATCACCCCCTTGTCAAGGGGCCCTGGTTTGCAGCAGGCCGATGATTTTACGACCACCGGATCAACCGTAGTCAGCTCAATACGGTTAAAGACACCAGTAGGCTGCTGCAGGGTTTCCTTGCCGGCATACAGCCCGTTTTGAATCTCATAAATCAACTCCCGCATCCGAATCCTGCCCTGCCCTACCCGCTGATACAGCTGCTCCAGAGACTCAATATCAAAATAGACCAGGATATTCTCCATGCCAGGCTTTTCGACCAGGTTCAAGGGCAGCCCGTACCGACGCATCTCCTGCTGTAGTACTGATTGACCTGTTTGACGGCTGACGACCTCGCACCGCGCCCGAAAGGCCTTGGTCATCTCGGATCGTGCCTTGGGGGTTTGGCAGAGATGCTGAATATCCGGGTCAAAACTGACCGGGATATCCTGGCGCAGCACCTTGACCACATCACCGTCTTTCAGTTTATCGGCAAGCCCTATCCGCCGGTTACCGATCATGGCTCCCAGGCAGCTGTGGCCGATGGCTGTGTGAACGCGAAAGGCAAAGTCAAGGACAATAGAGTTGACCGG
>CAZQKF010000546.1:0-1991 GCA_964593645.1 uncultured Desulfobulbus sp. | reverse complement strand
TGCTCTCCCGCTGCCAGGTGCTGCTGCTGCGTCCCCTGGAACCAGACAATATCAGCAAACTCCTGCTGCGGGCCTTACACGACACCGAGCAGGGACTGGGTAGTCACCAGCTTGCAATTGAAGATCAGGCCCTGGATCTGCTGGCATCGACTGTAGACGGTGACTGCAGACGGGCATTGAACTGTCTTGACACCGCTGCCCTGCTTACACTGCAGGAAAATACAGACAGCAGCCCGCGCATGATCACGACAGCACATATCCGTGAGGCTATGCAGGAACAAATCCTGCGCTATGACCGGGCAGGTGAAGAGCATTATAACTTAATATCCGCCCTGCACAAGAGCCTGCGGGACAGCGATCCGGACGGGGCCTGTTACTGGCTGGGCCGGATGCTGGCCGGTGGCGAGGATCCGCTCTACATTGCCCGCCGCCTGATCCGATTTGCCTCCGAAGATGTCGGCATTTCCGATCCCAGGGCCCTGGAAATTACACTCAGCTGCCGCCAGGCCTATCATATACTGGGCTCGCCTGAAGGTGAACTTGCCCTGTACCAGGCTGTCGCTTATCTGGCCACGGCACCTAAGAGTAATGCCCTCTATCTTACGGCAAAAAAAATCAGGAAAGAGATCAAGCGATCCGGCTCCCTGCCGGTTCCCCTGCACCTGCGTAACGCGCCGACCAAACTGATGAAAGATATCGGCTATGGCAGAAACTATCAGTATGCCCATGATCAGAAAGACGGCCTGGTCGCACAGGAACATCTGCCGGAACGCTTAAGCGGAACAACATTTTACAGCCCTACGGATCGGGGCTTTGAAGCAATTATCGGTGATCGTCTTCGCAAATGGCGAACAATACTTCAACAACGAGCCCGGGAACACAATAATGCTGACCACAAAAACTAAGCGTACACTCCTGATCACACTCCTCCTGCTGTTTTCTGTCGCTGTACAACAGGCAGCAGCAGGAGAATTTCTCCTCTTCTACGCCAATGACGTCCATGGTGAGACAGAGCCCTGCGGCTGAAAAACAAATCAACTGGGCGGTCTGTCCAGAAAGGCATTTCAGATAACAAACATTGCAGATAGAGAAAAGCTGCCCTATCTATTTATTGACAGCGGGGCATTACTCTTTAAACAAAACACGATCCGCTCCGGCCAGGGTACACAAGAGACAGCCAATGCCCGTGGAATCGCCCGGGCCATGCAGGCCATGAACACCCGAGCCGTGGGCATTGCCCCGCGGGATCTTGCAGGCGGTCTTGATCTGCTCAAAGAGATTGAAAACAAACAGCAGCTGCACTGGCTTTCCATGAACCTGGTGGACAGCACAAACAAAAACCCTGTTTTTGCGCCCTTTATGCGAACTAAAATCGGCAGCACCCGCCTGGCCATACTCGGCCTGACCGATGATCAGGCAGGCAAAACGCAAAACACAGACTACCTTCTGCTGCCCTGGCAGGAGGTACTGGCTACAACAGTCGCTGAGGCAACCGCCGGCAGCGATATGGTCATCCTGCTCTCCAGTTATCCGGAAGCAGTGAATACAAAAATTGCTGAAACTGTTCCAGGTATTGATCTAATTCTACAATCCAACCACGCAGCATCCAACAAGATCCCCCACGAGGTAAAGGATACGCTGCTGGCCCAGGTCGGAGCCCGGGGAAAATATTTAGGCATGATGCGGATCAACTGGACAAATACAGGCCAGTGGGGACAAAATTTCAGTGAGCAGATCCGGGCGGAACAAAACCGGTTGGACAGGATCAACTGGCAGCTTGGACGAATGGAAAAAAGAGCCGGAAAAGAGGAACTGACCGCGAGTAAGCGATACAAAAAATTACAAAGGGAACAACAGCTGTCCCTGAACAGCATCACTACTCTGAAGAAAGGAAAAGAACAGGCCGGCAGCGAACCGTGCAGCTTCAACAACCGTTTTATTGGTCTCAAATCCTCCATGCCCGAAGACCGGGAGGTGCAGGCCATCATTGA
>CAZQKF010000545.1:0-1994 GCA_964593645.1 uncultured Desulfobulbus sp. | reverse complement strand
CTATAGTAAACCTGAGCCGCCCCGTTATGGCCTGACATTTCGTCTCCCGGTCACCGTTGGCTTTATCAACTTCAAGCTCCAGGAAATCGTCGATGCCGGCCTGCCAACTCGCATCGAAACCCTGACCTTTGTTCCTGGGCTGGCCTTTGCCTTTCGTCTTCGTGAGAACTGGATGGTTACACCCTTTGCTGACCTCGGTATTGGTTACGATTTCGCAACCAATCTCCCCGCCGGAGTTTATGGCGCCGGGGTCAAAAGTCTGGCGACCTTTGACCTCGGCAAAATACAGTTCTCGCTTTATAACGAATTTCTGTTTGCGGGCAACACAACATCGGACAATCGGGGCACCAATGATTTCAGCCGTCTGGAAACCGGTTTCAGCTTGCAAAAACCCTTGCCCTGGCAGATATGGGACAGAAAAACCGCGCTACGGTTTTACTATGTCAATTTCATGTACACCAATAGTCTGGAGTTTCTGCTCCGGATATGCGCCTGTCAAAAATTGGCTTCAGTGGCATTGGCCTGGGCTACCGCTTTGGTAACAAGATCAGCGTTTATCGTCTGGTTTTCGGACTACCGTTTTGAGTCTAAATATGAAGGCGCAAATATCAGCTTGTGCTAAGGCCAAAATAATACCATCGGATTCAGACCGATGTTTGCTGAATGCCTTCCCGATAGGCGCTGGGCGACACGCCCTGCCAACGTTTAAAAGCACGGGTAAAATTGCTGGGTTCGGAGAAACCCAGCAGGTAGGTTATCTCGCTGATCGACAGGCTATTGTCCTTTATATAGTTTTCAGCTAATTCGCGGCGGGTATTCTCCAGCAGGGTCTTGAACGTAGTCTCTTCCTGTTTCAACCTGCGTTGCAAACTACGCAGACTCACGTGCAACAGCGATGCCATCCGCTCTTCGTTAATATGACCTGAGGGTAACAACTCCAACAGATGCGCACTCACCTGAGTGCTGAGAATACTTTTATCCAGGCGGGCAAGATACTCCTTAATCAATCGATCATTACTGCCGGCAAGAATAGCATTGGCTGTTGGCAAGCTCATATCCAGCACTTCATGGCTAAACAGTATTCCATTTTCGGGCTGCTCAAAATACACAGGGGACTGAAAGTACTGTTGTAGCCGACTACTGCAGACTGGCTCCATTTGCTTAAAGCAAACCATCAGCGGATTCAATTCACTATCAAAGCTGAGGCGACACATACGAACGAGTATAACCATCGCCGCCTCCACCGCCTCCACCGCCGGTTCCAAACCCTGCGCATTTGCCTCATATTCCAGGACAAAACGATAACCTTCCTCTTCTTTCTCCAGTCGAGCTTTCGCGGCGGTACTCACCAGCCGCACATAACGCACCACCCGTTCCAGCGCATCTTTCAGTGAGTCGCTGGCAAACCAGGCATAGCCCAGCGCGTGCAGAGTGGTAGGGTGCCAGTGCTGGGCTGCCTTAAGTCCAAAACAGGCATCATTAGTTAGCCGTGCAGCGGCTTCCCAGAGCCGTTTTACCGAAGCAAAAGAGTAACGCACATTGGGATCGCTCAGACCTGCTGGATCCATGTCCAGACTGCGAAACAGGACTTCGCTGTCATAACCATCCTCTTCAACGGCTTTGGCAATTAGCAGAACATAGGATGAAATGGTGCTGGGAAACATGCCGTTCCTCATTTTGTTTTAAATTTGGAATCAGATTCCAGAAAGAACCATTAACTGATTTTTACAGCCTGGTTATCACCTGTTCTTCTTCTAATAATTTTTCAAGCGCAGAAATATCCGCGCGCGGCATGGGCTTGCTGTCCAGCGGGCTAAGAGGAGCCTGCCTTGGCCCATCCTCTGAAAAAATCACCACGTCAATCGGTGCCTCATCTGCAACAAACCGGTATACCGGCAAGCTCTGCATCTGCTCAGCCTGAAACCGCACTCGCTTCTCACCCATCTCAAAGGGTATATTGTACTGCATCAAAAACAGATCAATGTCTTCCACCG
>CAZQKF010000544.1:0-2000 GCA_964593645.1 uncultured Desulfobulbus sp. | reverse complement strand
GGTCGTGTTTGTCGTCGGCCACAGCCATCATAACCTCGTAGCTGAGTACTATCCCAATAACATCATCGATATTTTTTCCGTAAATAGGTACCCTGCTGTGGATGCGCCATTTATCCTTCAGCCGGGCAGCCTCTGCCACCGTCATATTTTGATTCAGGCTGAAGGTGACGGTTCTCGGGGTCATAACCTGGCGTACGGTTTTTTCGCGCAGTTCAAGAATGTTGGTGATAACCTCTTCTTGATCCTTTTCAATTTCACCTGATTTCCTGCTTAAGCGGGCAATGGTGGTCAGCTCATCTGCTGAGATCAGGCTGTTGTTTTTTCTTGGAATCAACCGGGTAACAGCCTGACAGAGCAGGATAACAGGCTTGAGTACCACAACCATCATCTGCAAGGGCCGGGCAATAGCCGGGGCCAGAGATGCGTTGAATTCAACTCCGATGGTCTTGGGCAGGATTTCAGAGAGCAGTAAAATGGCAAGGGTAAAAAACAGTGAAAACCAGATGATGTTGCCCTCGCCAAAGACAGCAGCAGCTGCAGCACCTGCAACTGCGGCCCCCATGGTGTTGGCAACGGTATTAAGCGTCAGAATTGCCGTTATGGGCTGATCGATGTTTTCTTTGAGTTTTTTTAAAATGGCTGCAGTCACAGGCCGCTTGACAGCCATCATTTCAATGCGGCTTACCGGCAGAGAATACAGCACTGCTTCAAAGATACTGCAGGTCGCTGAGATTATAATAGCGAGGCCTACGGCAAGTATTAGTTCCAGAATCAAAACAATCCTCCGAAAGAATCACGATATTTGAATTTTTTCTATCTTATCTGATATGAACTGTTTTGCCAATTCGTGTGAAAAGAGTAAGATAGATTGATGATAGGGATGCTGGCCTGTGCCTGTTTTTTCTGTTTTCAGTGTACCTTTTTCAATTCAGTGAGGAAATTTTATGATGAAGTTAAGTACAAAGGACCCCGGCGACTTTACAGGTGATCTGCTGGTCTATTTTATTTTTGAGACAAAAAAGAAATCCATGGCCTGCAGCAGTCCCAAATTATATCAAAGCATGAAGAATGCCTGGAAACATGGTGATTTCAGCGGCAAGAAGGGCGAGGTATTCTGGTTCTATCCTGCTGCATCGGCAAAAGATTTTGCCACTGACCGGGTTATGGCAATCGGGCTTGGTTCGCTGGAAGAGCAGGGTGATGCATGTCGTGAGCAGTTGCGGCTTGCTGCAGGGAACGCCGTTGGCCAGGCTGGACGACTCAAGGTCAAGACAGTCATGGCGGTGCTGCCTGACGGTACCGGACTTACAGATGCTGATGTTGCTGAATGTCTGAGCGAAGGGTTGATTCTGGCCAATTATCGTTTTGATAAATATATGACCAACCGCAAGGACAAAGATCCTGGACAGTCCATTGTCCGTTTTCTCCTCCAGGACGGCGGACTGCGTCATGGTTCGGTACGCCGGGGCATGGATCTGGGCAGACGATCAGCAGAGGCGGCTTGTCAGGCCCGTGATATGGCTAATGAGCCCGGTAACGGCTGGACACCGGCCGGGTTTGCTGCATTTGCCCAGAAGATGGCCCGAAAATCAGGTATTCACTGCCGGGTCATTGATAAGTCCGGTATGAAAAAACTGTGTATGGGCGGAATCTTAGGGGTCAATCAGGGCTCAGCTTTGCCGCCCAAGCTTGTTATTCTTAAATATCAGGGGGTAAAAAAAGGGCCGACCCTTATGCTGGTGGGCAAGGGGCTGACCTTTGACTCCGGCGGTATCAGTCTGAAACCGGCTGCAGGAATGGAGGACATGAAATATGACATGTGCGGTGGTGCTGCGGTCATGGCGGTCATGGGTGCTCTGGCCCGGACAAAGGAAAACAGGATTGATGTCATTGGCATTGTTCCGGCCACGGAAAATATGGGAGGAGCAGCGGCCATGAAGCCTGGTGATATTATCACCCATTACGGAGGCAAGACCTCTGAAGTTGTCAACACCGATGCC
>CAZQKF010000543.1:0-2001 GCA_964593645.1 uncultured Desulfobulbus sp. | reverse complement strand
TACAGCGACTGCTCATCGGCAGGCCGGTGTATATGGAGATCTCCTTTGCGCTGAAGTATCTCAGTCAGGGTCGGGCCCGGAAGCTGATTACCTTACATCCGGACGGATATATCCTGTTCGGTACTGATTCACCGTGGGTGGATCAGCAGAAATATTTGCAGCAGCTGCAGGACCTTGATTTGGGTGAAGAACTGTTCAACAGGATTGTCCGGGAGAATGCACTGGAATTACTCTCAACCCTGGACAAAGGGTCATGTAGAAGAGGGAACCAAGAGGAAACAGATAGCAGATACAAAACAAAGGACCCGCATACTGCGAGCCCTTGAAAACAGCCCATAAAACAAAAGACAAAAAAGTTATTGATCAGCAAGCTGCTCATTGACCAGAGCCAGCAACGTATCCCGCTTAAAGGGTTTTTCCAGGGTTACAATATCATCCCCCAGGTAACCGGCCATGGTCAGATAGCGCTCTGCCTTGATGGCACCGCCTCCGGAAATGGCCAGAATCGGCAGGTCGGGATATTCACGAACCATCTCCATGATCAGCTTGAGTCCGTCTTTTACCGGCATAATCATGTCGGTAATGACCAGATCATAGTCGTGCTTGGTGATCAGATCCATTCCTACTTCGCCGTTTTCAGCCGTGTCAACGGTAAAACCTTCATTCTCAAGCATCTGAGTCAGCATGGAGCGGATCTGCTCCTCATCATCGACCACCAGTATTCGTATCACGGCAAATACACTCCTGCGCAAGGTGTTTGTTGAAAAATTTACAACATCTTACAATTCGGTAATCAGCTAAGCAACAGCTTTTTCTCAAAGCTGTTATTTTTCCCTGCGGCAGAGGCGGCCGAAAGCTCCCGGAATCGTGCCCGATGACCAGTAGGCACGGCCGTGTTTAAAGTCGACAAACCACTGTCCGCCGGGCCTGCGGGTGGCATCAACTAAGATAAAGGGCTGGTCGGAAGAAAAGGCAGGATGGAGATACTGATCCTTGGTGTTCATCTCCTGTTCCATAAGTGACATGGCCTCGGGCAGGGTTGGCATCCGCCAGTCGCAGTGGCCGGCAAAGCCTTCATTATTCAGCTTTTCAATAGCCCTGCGCATCATCCGGTTGCTCATGATATCAAGACCGGCCCGCTGCCACATCAAGCCGGTAACCTTATCCGTGACTGTCAGGTTGTCACCATTATCCACAAGATAATTGGTAAAGACACCACCCGGGTTGCGTTTATGGTCGGTAAAGTTGAACTGTTTGATCAGCTCATCAACCTCCTCTTCAACAACTTCCACCGGTGTGTCCAGTAGGTCAACCGTCTTGAGGTCTACCGGCAGCGGATCACCTGCACCGGGCAGGCCGGTCGGGCCAAGGACATCACTGCTGTCAACATCTTCTAAAGGAATAACCTTGGAGTCGTCATCTGTTTCAATGACGTTTTCCATGAGCCATTTTTTGAGATCCTCGTCAATGGCATGGGTTCGTTCAAACAGGGCTACTTTTCCCTGTTTGTCCACACAGCGCTGCACCATATCCTGGGGAGCAAGAATTTCCGCCACCACCCTGGCATGTTTAATGCCGCGCTCCATCAGGCAGAGTTTCGGGGTTTCCACCCAGGCATCAACAAAGAAATAATAAAGGCGCTCTTTTTCGCTGCGTACTCTCTCCTGATCCTTGCCGCCCCAGCTTTCAAAAGTACCGAACGTGTATTCAGGAGTCATTTCCCAGTCAACAGTAGTCGGATTGCCGGCAAGGTGTAATTTGTCAAATAATCCCATGTGTTCCTCCGCAATGTTTTGAACAATTTAAAAAACAGGGTAAGATAGGCCAAACAGGCCAATAGATATTATCAATCTTTATTTTCACTATATATTAATAACCATTACCAGGTCAACATGAAAATATCTTTTCCTTGCTCAGCCGGTAATCCTCTGCCGCTCGGGGCTGTTCTTATGCCCTCAGGGATGAACTTTGCCCTTTCTTCCCGGCATCCACACGCGGTAC
>CAZQKF010000542.1:0-2020 GCA_964593645.1 uncultured Desulfobulbus sp. | reverse complement strand
CGCGGGAATGACACATTATCCTGCTGGCGTCACTCCCGCGGAGGCGGGAGTCCAGAGAAATTTTAGCTGAGTTTCGTTAATAGCCACTTTTTCCAAAGACTCAAGATACATGGGAACGAATCATCTTATAGTGGTTCACGTCAGGTTGCTATCCGCTGGAGAAAAACGTCTGCACAGATATAAGAAACCGTTTATGCAAGCAGCATGGAATCCATCAGCACTTCTTCGCCCTGGGCCTCATAAAAACGATTGACCAGATCCTTCACGGTGAGTACTGATTTTTCCGGGCCGCAGGTATCATAAATAATCCGGCCCTGATGCAGCATAATCAGGCGGTTGCCGAATTCAATGGCATGCTTCATGTTGTGGGTGATCATCATTGTGGTCAGCCCGTGTTCGCGGACAATATCACGGGTCAAGGTCAGAATCTGGTTGGCGGTCTTGGGGTCAAGGGCTGCAATATGTTCATCTAAAAGCAGCACATCCGGCCTGACCATGGTTGCCATGAGCATAGTCAGGGCCTGGCGCTGGCCGCCTGACAGCAGGCCGACCTTGTCGACAAGACGATCTTCCAGGCCCAGGCCCAGGTGCTGCAGTTTTTGTTTAAATAGTGTTCTGTCCTTTGCCCTTACTCCCCGGCGCAGCCCTCTTCGCTTGCCCCGCAGCACGGCCAGGGCCAGGTTCTGCTCAATGGTGGCTGAGGGGCAGGTACCCAGCAGCGGATCCTGAAAAACACGGGCAATATACCTGGCCCGCTTATACTCGGGCCAACGGGTGACGTCTGTTTCATTAATACTTATCTTGCCGGAATCAACGAAAAAACAACCGGCTATACAGTTGAGCAGGGTTGATTTCCCTGCCCCGTTTGAACCGATAACGGTAATAAAATCCCCCTCCTCAACGCTCAGACCAATACCGTTTAATGCCTGGACCTCATTCACTGTTCCCTTGTGGAAACATTTTTGGCAGTCAGTTAAAGAAATCACCGCTGAAACAACCTGTTTTTAAGATTAGGCGCCACAAGAGCCGTGATGACCAGAAGCGCCGTGATCAGGTTTAGATCGCTCGGATTAAAAGAAAAATTACCAATTTTGAGTCCCAGTGCCAGGGCAATGGCCATCCTGTAAACGATGGATCCCAGCAGAGCGGCAATAATGGCCCGGCCAATGGTTCTGCAACCGAACACTGTCTCGCCGATAATAACCGAGGCCAACCCGGCAACAATGGTACCAATGCCCATACCCACGTCGGCGGCTCCCTGGTTCTGGGCAATCAGTGCCCCGCTTAAGGCAACCAGTCCATTGGACAGGCCCACGCCCAGAATAATAATGGTATGAGTATTCACGCCGAGACTGGTGACCATCTGCGGGTTGTCACCGGTAGCAAGCATGGCCTGGCCCAGCTCTGTTTCAAAAAACCAGATAATCAGGGCCACAATCATGAGCGCAAACAGGGCAAAAATAAGCAGCCCCGAGTAATGGGCCGGTACGCCCAGGCCGATCACTGCATCAAAGACCGTGTCCTGGCCAAGCAGGGCTATATTGGGACCGGTCATGATCCTGATATTTATGGAATATAGGGAAATCATGGTCAGGATCGAGGCCAGCAGGTGGAGGATTTTAAACTTGGTATTGAGCACCGCAGTAACCGTCCCTGCCAGAAAACCTGCTGCTGCAGCGTACAGCAGAGACAGGTAGGGGTTGGTGCCGCCGGTAATGGCAACTGCGGAAATTGCCGCGCCAAGGGGCAGGCTGCCGTCCACGGTCAGGTCGGGAAAATCAAGGATTCGAAAGGTGAGATACACCCCGATCACCATGATCCCGTAGACAAAGCCCTGCTCCACAGCGCCGGTAAAGGCATAAAAGGTCATTGCGGGTATGTGCCCTATTTATAGACCTTTGCTGCTGTATCCAGCAACGATTGCGGCGGCACAACTCCCATCTGGGCGGCAAAATCGGCATTAATGTAGAGCTGCAGATCTTTCTGGAACTCCACCGGCATATCGGCAGGATCAGCGCCC
>CAZQKF010000541.1:0-2023 GCA_964593645.1 uncultured Desulfobulbus sp. | reverse complement strand
TGCTTGCTCGGCATGACAGGATTATGTACCAGTGCCCTTTCAGCAACCGTAACAATTATAAACGGGGACAGTGCCGGGGAAGGATTCAATGACCCCTCTTCCGTTGCCCCGGTAACCGGCAACAGCGGTACAACCCTTGGGCAACAGCGGTTGAACGTTTTCAAGGCTGCAGCTGATTATTGGGGAAATTATCTGAACAGCACTGTTGTCATAACAGTCAAGGCATCCATGGATCCTCTGACATGCGACAGCTCACGTGCAATTCTGGGTTCTGCCGGGCCGGAGACTGTATCATATAATTTTCCCAATGCCCCCCATACGGACACCCTGTATCCTGCAGCGCTGGCCAACAGCCTTGAGGGCCGGGATTTAGTAACATCAAAAGCTGATATTGCAGCCCAATTTAACAGTGATGTCGACAACAATAACAGTTGCCTGAACAATACCGACTGGTGGTATGGCATAGGTGGCTCCACCCCCTCCCATACAATCAGCCTCTACGATACTGTCCTGCATGAAATCGGACACGGGTTGGGTTTTTTGACTTTCGTCCAATCAAATGGTGCGAAATATGGTGGATATGACGACCACTTCATGCTGTTTCTGCAGGACAACAGCAGCGGAAAAAAATGGCCGGACATGACAGATGGGGAACGTTATACATCTGCCCGAAATAACAACCTTGTATGGGCAGGAACAAATGTAGTCAGCAACAGCGGGTTTCTCACTGCAGGTAAAACTGCCCAGGGCAAGGTTAAACTCTTTGCTCCCAACCCATACCAGACAGGTTCTTCAGTATCTCACTGGGACACCTCTCTGAATCCCGATGAACTTATGGAGCCTTATGCCACCTCAACCAGTAACGACACCCTCACCAAAATGGCCTTCAAGGACATGGGGTGGAAAACGGGATCTCCCGCACCTCCTACGCCTACGCCTGGTGGCAATGGCACATCTCTTGTGCCGGTTTACAACCTGCTGCTCGGCTCTTCAAAGTATCCTGTACTTCCCCTGGGTACCCAGATGCCCGCAACAGCCGGGTTCCACGAATGGCAATATTATAGAATCAATTTGCCTGCGGGAACAGCAAACCTGCACGTTAATCTATTCAATTTGTCAGCTGACCTTGACCTGTATATCAAAGCTGGTGCTACTCCGACCTTTTTCGACTTTGACTGTTCTTCGTGGCAATGGGGAACAACATCTGAACAATGCTCACTGCCAACAAATGGCGAAACAACATGGTTCGTTGGTATCTATGGTGTTACGGCTGGAAATGGTATTATATTTGCCGATGACCACTAACTCTGATTGAATGACATAAACCAGAGTGCCAGAGGATTCGTTCACATGGAACTGATTCCCTGAAACACTACACAGCAATTGGTCCCGCCAAAACCGAATGAATTGGAAAGAAAGAATTCATAATTGTGACTACGCGCGGTGTCGGCCACCACGTCCAGGTCTGCAAAATCAGGATCCGGAAGATGGTTGACCGTGGGTAGAACTATCCCCCGCTGCATGGCCTCGATCCCCAGTGCCGCCTCAATGGCTGCAGAAGCACCCAGGCTGTGACCTACCTGTGACTTGTTGGCACTGACCGGAATATTGGGCAGTTGCTCTGCAAATACCTCTCTTAAGCAATCAACTTCAGTGGAATCACCGGTGGGCGTGGAGGTGCCGTGGGCATTGACCGCGCCGATATCGGCCGGTGAAATGCCGGCATCATAAATGGCATCACGCATGGCCTTGATTACCGTGTCTTTGTTGGGGCGGGTAAAATGGTTGGCATCTGAAGTCCAGCCGATGCCCTTGACCTCAGCCAGGGCCTGCATGCCTCTTGAGGCAATCATCTCTTCTGCAGCTAACACCAGAACCCCTGCACCTTCGGCCAGGACAAAGCCCTTGCGATCCAGGCTGAACGGGCGTGAAGCCTGGGTCGGGTCGTCATGGGCCCGGTCTTTGGGCCCGACCTTGATGGTGGCCAGCATATTGGCAAAACCCTGGATGATCTCCGGCACCA
>CAZQKF010000540.1:0-2026 GCA_964593645.1 uncultured Desulfobulbus sp. | reverse complement strand
CATGATATCCGGCTCTAGTATTGCCAATATCGTCACCACCGGTACGTTTACCATCCCGATGATGAAAAAAGTCGGTTACCCGCCGACCAAGGCAGCAGCTGTTGAGGTTGCCGCTTCAACCGACGGCCAGCTGGCCCCTCCGATCATGGGAGCTGCCGCCTTTATCATTGCCGAATACGTCAATGTTCCCTACATCGACGTGGTCAAAGCCGCAGCAATCCCGGCCTTTGCCTCCTATGCAGCACTTTTTTATATCTCTCATATTGAGGCCTCAAAGCTTGGGATCAAAGGATTGCCCAAAAATCAGCTGCCCGTCTTTTTTAAAACTCTGCTCACTGGTCTGCATTTCCTGATTCCCCTGTTCATGCTCCTATATGAGCTGATTGTTGTTCGCCACTCACCTGAGCTTGCTGCCTTTAACGCCATTATGGTGCTGGGCGTCATCATGATTTTCCAGGAGCCGATTAAAGCGTATAAGGCAAGCGAGCCCATCGGGCCTGCCTTTAAGAAATCTATCGTCCTTATTTTTTCAGCCCTGGCATCAGGTGCCCGCAACATGGTTGCCGTTGCTCTGGCCACTGCAGCTGCAGGTATCATCGTCGGCGTTGTCGCCTTGGGACTGGGTAATCTTATTTCTGAAATTATCGATGTTTTGTCCATGGGCAATGTATTTCTTATGCTCGTAATTACTGCCATGGCCAGCTTGATTATCGGTATGGGCCTGCCCACAACAGCAACCTATATTGTAATGGCTGCCTTGACAGCCCCCGCTATTGTCACCATCGGTGGAGCCCAGGGGTTTGTGGTACCGCTGATGGCTGCCCATCTGTTCTGCTTTTACTTTGGTATCCTGGCCGATGATACCCCTCCGGTTGGCCTGGCGGCCTACGCCGCCGCTGCCATTGCCAAGTCGCCGCCTATTGCAACGGGGCTCCAGGGATTCATGTACGATATCAGGACAGCCATCCTACCCTTTATGTTTATCTTTAATACCGAGCTGATACTGGATAATGTGTTCTCTTGGCCCCAGGGTATTTTGATCTTTATCATGACCTGTATCGGCAACTTTGCCTTTGCCTCGGCGACCCAGGGTTGGTTTTATGCCAAAAATAAGTTCTGGGAGATCCCGCTTTTCCTGACAGTTACCTTTATTCTGATGCAACCCCAGCGTGTTGCCCAGTGGTTAGGGGTCAGCCATGAGCACCGGTACTGGACATACCTTATAGGACTTGCCCTTTTCGGTATGATTTTTGTCTTTCAGAAAATGCGAGGTCCGGAAGCACGTGTCCCGGTCAGTTCAAAATTTCAGCAGGTATAAGTTATGAACCAGGTTAAAAAGATATTGGTGCCTTTGGCTTTTTCTCCTTATTCCAAAGGAATTGTCGACTATTCTGTCATGCTTGCGAAAGCCTTTGATGTGGAGAAATTAATCTTTGTCAGTGTTGTCAACCAGCGGGATGTAGATGCAGTTGAAACCATCACCTCGTTTGGCTACGAGGTCGACGGCAAGCATTATGTACAAGAGATTGAAAAAGCTCGCAGTGCAGCTCTTGATGATCTTGTGCAGGATGTTGACTTTCCGGCAGAACGGATGAAACTCATTATCACCGTGGGCAAACCTGCAGAAAAACTACTCCAGCATGCAGTCAGGGAAGAGGTCGACATGATTGTCATGGGGGTAAAAGCCAAAAACGAAATTGTGCACGCCTTTACCGGATCTGTTGCTGAAAAATTGTTCCGGCGTTCCCCGATCACAATAGTCTCCTATCGTGAAGAGGAAATTGCCCGAAAGCTGCGTAAACGTATTGTATAACCCGATACAATGCTGAAAAAAATAGAACCTAGGTGTTTAGTTAAGCATCTCGTCAATAACTTCAAGCAGCTCCTCTGTTTTTACCGGCTTAGCAAGAAACCTGTTGCCGCCGATTACCGCCCCCAGGGTATTGGTTTCTTCTTTGGAGACAATAGCTGTTAAAAAGACAATTGGAATAGAGCTTAACAGCTCATCCTGTCGCAGTTCCTGGGC
>CAZQKF010000539.1:0-2040 GCA_964593645.1 uncultured Desulfobulbus sp. | reverse complement strand
GCATTACAGACTCCGGGCCGCTGGGTTTTACCATTTACGGCAAGACGCACTCCCATATCAATATCTGCACCAGCGTCAACATAGAGATGACAAACGCCCTTATAATGCTTGAGCACGGGGATCCGCGAAGTTTCAGAGACAAAGCGAATCAGCCCTTCGCCACCCCGGGGAATTATTACATCCAGCGATTCTTCCTGGGCAAGCATCACATTCACTCCATAGCGATCGGTGACCGGAATCACCTGCACAACTTCTTCGGGCACTAAGTGGTTACAGAGCACGGTCTGCAGCAGACGGGCAAGGGCAAGATTGGAATGTATGGCCTCGGACCCTCCGCGCAATAAAACAGCATTACCGGCCTTCAAACACAGGGCAGCCGCATCAATGGTCACATTGGGCCGGGACTCGTAAATCATGCCTACAACACCAAGCGGCACTCGCATCCTGCCGACGGTGATACCGCTTGGCCTGCGCTTCATGCCATCTACTTCACCCACAGGATCAGGCAGAGCAGCGATTTCATGCAGCCCCTGCACCATGGAAGAGATCACCTTGTCGCTGAGTTCCAAACGGTCAAGCATGGCAGCAGACAGCCCCTTTGCACGGCCCGCAGCCAGATCTTTTTCATTTTCCCCACGGATAAACTCCCGTTCCTCCATGAGCAGCTGGGCAGTATCAAGCAGCACTGCATTTTTAACAGCTGTTGACAGGGAGGTCAGTTTACGCGACGCCTCTCGTCCTTTTACAGCCATGGTTGTGACAATTTTTTCTATTTCAGCATTATCCATGTCTCTCTCCATCAAATAAACAGGGGAAGCCGACGTCCCAGACTGTTATGCCTGACGTTCTGTCCCTGTACCGTTGCTGATCTCGTAACTGTTCAGGTGGGTGCAGAAAGTTTGCATAACCACCAGCTAAACTGCTCAGATGTACCCAAGATTCAGGTAAGCAGGACGACGAACTATAGCCCGTCTATGTGAGAAGGCCTGATCGCCTGAAGATTGGGCACAGCTGAACAGTTACCTGATCTCATACTCTGCATCTGCATCAAGCAGCACCAGGTTGTCCCGATGAATGACCTCGTCACTGTCACAAAAACCCAACACCTCTTCAATTTCAGAACTTTTCCGGCCCTTAATCTTTTCAATATCAGATGAGGAGTAATTTATCAAGCCCGCCGCAACAGCGCGGCCGTCCGGACAACGGCAGTGCACCGGCGCCCCAACCCTGAATTTTCCCTCCACCTCAACAATACCCGAAGGCAGCAGACTTCTGCCCTGCTCTCTGATGGCCCGGCAGGCTCCGCTGTCGAGATTGAGATAGCCTGCAGGACGCAGGACATAGGCAATCCAGTGTTTGCGTTCCTTAATTTTTTCCTGGCCGGGAAGAAAAAAGGTGCCGACAAGATCACCTGAAAACAGCTCCTGGAGAATTTCACTCTTACGGCCAGGCCCGATAAAGGAGCTGCCGCCGCAGGCCGCCACCATCTTTGCCGCCCTTATTTTAGACTGCATACCGCCGGTTCCCAGCAGACTGCCGGTATTGCCTGCCATGGCCTCAACCTGTTTATCCACTTGTGCCACGGTATACACGGGCCGGGCGGATACATCATTGGCTGGATTTGCCGTGCAGAGCCCTTCCACATCGGTGAGCATAATGTACATATCCGCCCCGATCATGTTGGTGATCAGCGCGCCCAGGGTATCGTTATCACCAAAGCGAAGCTCCTGAACAGATACTGTATCGTTTTCATTAATAATCGGCACAACCCCGAATTCAAACAAAGTAAGAATGGTGTTGCGGACGTTGAGATATCGATCACGCCGGGAAAGATCCGTATGGGTGAGCAGTATCTGGGCCACCTTTTGATCATGAACGGCAAAGGCCTGCTCATAGGCCTGCATGAGCAGGCCCTGGCCCATGGCGGCCAGCGCCTGTTTTACCCTGAGTTCCTCCTGCGGCTGACGCTTCACCCCGAGCTGCTGACGGCCTGCGGCAACGGCACCGCGGGGGCCTTTGCCCCGCGCGCTTTGACCGCCA
>CAZQKF010000538.1:0-2040 GCA_964593645.1 uncultured Desulfobulbus sp. | reverse complement strand
TTGATCCCCTTCAAGATGGCCAAAGGTATCATTAAAATTTTTAAAATCATCAATGTCAATCATGATGCAGGACAGGGGCAGATGATTTCGCCTGCAGCGGCGCCATTCATTTTCCAGGGTCTGGTCAAAATAGCGACGGTTGGAAATACCGGTAAGCCCGTCCAGGTTGGAGAGCCTGCGAAGTTTTGTGTTGGCCAGCTCCAGGCTTTGCTGGATGGCATCCATCCGACCTAACTGTTCCACAACAAGATCGGCCGTAATGGAAGCGGCCTCCCGGGAAGCCAGTACCTCAAGATACAGGAGCCGATTCTCAGCAAGAAGTTCCTCCCGGCTCTTCCGGTTGCCATCAAATGGCCCGGGCTGTTTCCAGTGCCAGCTCGGCTGCTTTTCTGAGAACTGTGCCATCTACTTCACCTTCAATACCGACAATATAGAGTTCAGGATCAAGCCCCAGGGCAGGCAGGCAATGAAGCAGATACTGCAGGCCACCGCTGTGGTCATACACAACCGGTCGGTCTGTGCAGATATCCTCACGCTTCAGCAGCAGTAGTTCGCCGCGGCAGCCAAATCCGTCCACCCGATCTACCAGCACAACCCCTCGGCAGCCCTCAAACCAGGGCAGAAGATCCAGACCGCCGAGCCCACCTTCGATCAGTTCAAGGTACGGAGGGATTTGCAGTTGCTGCAGCTGCTCAAAAACGAGACAACCTGATGCGTCAGGGGCATAAAAACGGTTGCCCACGCAGATAATCCTGACCATCAGAACGCAAGTCGTACCCGCCCCAGGGGCCGTCCGCTGCGGCTTATGGCATGGACGGAACAGACCATGCAGGGATCAAAGCTGCGCACAACATGACCCAGTTCCACCGGGTTTTCCGGGTCGCGGATCGGAGTGCCGACCAGGGCCTCTTCAATGGGCCCGCGCACATCATCACTGTCTCTCGGCGACCCATTCCAGGTGGTGGGCGGAATAACCTGGTAATGTTCGATCACGCCGCCCGATATCTGCACCCAGTGGCCGAGTAGTCCACGGGGTACCTGCACCAGACCGACCCCTTCCCCGTCTTCAGGAGGCGGTACGGGATGACAGAATGTCTTCCTTGGGTCAATTGCAGCAAGCCACTGTTCCATGCATGGCAGCAGTTGCGCCGGTCGGGTAAGGCGGGCTATAATCCGGGCCAGTGCAGCCCCCCCCGCATGCTGCACCATGTTCGTCAGGAGGGGATTATCGTCCAGAAGGGCTTCGGCCAGCGGGCCGGTTTCTGCCGGAAATGAGTTGTAGCGAGGAGCCTTACACCATGAGTATTTACCCCGGTCAGCAATCCGCGTCGGGTGGGTGGTGGTCAGCATGGGATGGTCGCCCCCGGCCTGCCCCTCGTAGCGGGAGTAACGAATCTGTTCAATAATCGCCTGTTGATCCAACGGCCTCCTGATGCTTTGCCGGAGAAAGCCGCCGGGAAATCCTAATGTACCAGCCACAGCGTGTTCGGGTGTTGCCAGAAAGCTGTCGTGGCCGCCGCCCATGCTGTCCAGTCCCAGCGACCTGCCACAGGCCAGGAGAAAGCCAAGATCACCCTGGCGGTGCAGGGGTGATTCGTCAAGCCATTCATCCAACTGGTCAATTGACTCCACCTCCAGCCAGCGCTCAATGGTGCAGCCCAGAATCTGCTGTTCATACCAGCGGCCAAAGCGCTGCAAAATCATTCGACACTGCCGCAGGTCACTGGAGGTAGGCTGGGAGGTAATGCCGCCGGGCACAATAAAGGAGGAGTGGGGCCACTGGCCGCCGACAATGGCAATGATCTCCGGCAGGTGTCGGGTGGCCTTGATGGTTTGTATCACCGAGCTGCCCTTAAACGGCGCAAACCTGGCCTCAATTTCCGCATATTGGGAGTAGTTCTGATAAGCCGGGTTGACCAGGTCAGCGGCAAACATCAGTATGGTATGGCGGATATCATTCTGCAGTTTTTCCGTGGCCAGGGCAAGGTGACGGATAATGCGGCCGTTGGTCGAAACCCGGGCCCGGCAGATCTGATCAAG
>CAZQKF010000537.1:0-2042 GCA_964593645.1 uncultured Desulfobulbus sp. | reverse complement strand
GCAGGCTGCACCGCTGTACCGGCCCGGGCAACATTCTCCGGGTCAATCCCGCCGGCCAGCCAGATGGGGACAGAGCTCTCCACCTGGTCGATCAGCTGTTTGACCACATCCCAGTCCGAGGTCAGGCCGGTGCCGCCGAATTTTTTGACCCCTTTCAGCACGGCCACGGTGTCAAAGATGAGCAGGTCAATTCCGGCATCCACATACTCCTGCACCGTGTTGCAAAATCCGTTAAAATCAACGTCTTTGCCCGCCTCGGGCAGGTGGATGGACTGCCAGAGCTGAACTTGTGGAAACTGCTGTTTCAGCTCCCGGATATGGTCAACATCTTCCAGGTTTAAAAACTGAACTGCATGGGGATGCAGAGTTGTGATCAGCTGCAGAAGTCGCTCATGTTTCATGTGAAACACCAGGGCAACCCCGTCGGTCTGGTTGATGGGTGCCAGGTCAAACAGCGGTCCGGCCTGGTCAATGGTCAGCGAACGCGGGGAAAAATCCACCTCAACCACCACGCCGAAATATTCGGCACCATGGTCGGCCGCAAGACGTGCGTCTTCAATGCTGGTAGTGCCGCAGATCTTTACCCCGCAATGTTTCATGATTATCCCTTGAGCCAGTTATCATTCATGAACGATTTTTCAACACCGTCTTCGATGATGGTACCGCCCATGTTGTCAACCGTGGTCTCAATAATCCGGCTGTCGGATACGCCCTGGCTCTTCAAATAGGCCAGGATTTTATCATAGGTTTCCTGGTTCTGGGTCAGGGCAAAGATAGTGGGGCCAACTGAGCTCATACCGGCAATTTCAGCACCGATGCCGCGGAATGCGTTGATATAACTGTAGATCGGCGTGCCGTAGGCTCCGTGCTGCTCACACTCGGCCCGCTTTGAACCAAGGTAGGAGATATCAAACAGGGCATCGCCGATTTTTTTCAGATCACCCCGGATCATGGCCGGAATCATGTCCAGCAGAACAAGTTCGGCCTTGGCCCCGGCCTGCATGGAATCGAGAAAGCGGGCCCGGCGCAGCAGCAGTTCGGCCTCGGATTCAGCAGACGTCTCTTTACCGGTAAATTCATCTTCCAGGCTCTCAACATCGGGGATAAAGATGATTGCCTTGGTGTCGGGCAGCGGAACCCGGTAGACCATGGTCAGGTCGTCACTGGCAACGATCCAGCCGCCGTTGACACCGGCCATGGCACCGATACCGGTTTCAAAGGCGGGCAGCAGGTATTCAGCTCCGATGGGACTCTCCTCACAAGCATGAAAACCCATGATCCTCCGCAGTTCCCAGCCGTGGAACGGGCGGCCTAACACCTCGTTCATGCCCAGGCAGACCGCACACATGGAGCCGATGGAGGAGCCCAGTCCCACATGCCTGCGTTTATGATCCTGGAGTTCGATGTCAAAACCACCCTCGTAGTTGAGCAGCTGTTTAAAGGCATGGCCGAAATGCTCGGTAATGAGCTGACGTTCGCCGTTGACACGAATTTCCGGTTCCGGAATGGCCTTAACCGTGGCATGGAAAAAGATTTTTACGGCAAAGCCCAGGCCGCCGCCGCCGGGACGGTTGAGATTAAAGCGGTTCATATCCAGCACGGTGGGATGAAGGCGGGACGGGACCTTGACTTGCACCTCGCGGTAGGTGTCAACGGTCTTTACTTCCCGGGCGTCAATCCCCATCATCTCGTAGGAGTAGATAAAATCTTTATTGCCGGGCTCAAACTCTTCCAGGACAGTGGTTATCTTGTCATAGGGGCCACCGATAATACCGATTTCAATTTTTTGCTTTGTCACGCACATACCTCCTGAGTTTCAGTGTATTGATTGAACCGCTTTATTTATAAAATCATCTCTTTCCGGGACAGTACAGCCTGTTCCGGATTGTATGCTCTTTGGGGTGCTGCAGAGATAAAGAGAAATTCGATGCCGCAATAGGTTTGGACAGACTGTCCGAAAACGCCGGGGCGGAAAAAACACCCCTTCATGCCGGATGAGTCAATTTAAGGATGAAAAATTACCGGGTTGCAGTCGATTTGTC
>CAZQKF010000536.1:0-2043 GCA_964593645.1 uncultured Desulfobulbus sp. | reverse complement strand
GTTTTCCCTGTACCTTCCACTCAGCCAGCACCCAGGAAAGAGCACCGGCACCCGTTGCCACCTGGGTGGTAAAGAGGGCAAGCACCGCGATTGGACCTGCAGACAGGGCCGAACCGGCATTAAAACCAAACCAGCCAAACCAGAGCACACCGGCACCCAGAATAGTCATAGGCAGGTTATGGGGATGCATGGCCTCGCGACCATAGCCTTTCCGCTTACCAAGCATAATACAGGCCACAAGAGCAGCAGCGCCGGAATTAATATGAATAACTGTGCCGCCTGCAAAATCCAGTGCACCCATGGCACCGAGCCAGCCACCGCCCCAGACCCAGTGACAGACGGGGAAGTAGACAAAGGTTGACCATAAAATGGTAAAGGCGAGAAAGGCGGTAAACTTCATCCGCTCAGCATAGGCACCGGTAATCAGGGCTGGGGTGATAATTGCAAACATCAGCTGAAAGGCGCAGAACAGCAGATCCGGAATGGTATCAGAATAAGGCCCGATACCGAGCCCCACACCCTTTAAACCGACATATTTGAAGTTGCCGACAAAACCGGCCACATCAGGGCCAAATGCCATTGAATACCCATAGGCAACCCAGATAATTGAAATTATACCGAGACATAAAAAACTCTGCATGGTGGTCGACAGCACGTTTTTTGACCTGACCAGCCCTCCGTAAAACAGGGCCAGCCCCGGGGTCATCAACATGACCATTGCCGTCGCCACCAGCATAAATGCGATATCACCTGAATTCATTGCTTTGTTCTCCTCCAGCTTGCAATTTTTGATAATCAACTGACCCACCCGTTCCGCACGAGAGAGTTTAATTTCCAAACAACAACATACACCTGTTATCAATCAACGTGCCAAAACACATTTATTATAATATCTTACTGAAAACATAGAATATATCTATAAACTCACGCCTGCTTGCCGCTAAACTTTTCTTTACATTAATGTAAAGAAAAACAAAAAGTGTTACAACTATGAAAAAATTATCGCTGTGAATATAATAAAAAGGACAGCGTAACTTGAAATCTCAGCCCTCACGTTTGACAACGCCTCTGAAAGGCTGTAAAATTTTTTAAATGGAAATTATATCCTGAGTTATATAATAGTAAGCAGACATGGAATAATGCCGATACCGGCTGACATATAGAGGAATAGATGGACACGGAGCGTAGAAATTTTATCAGACCGGAAGCTTTAAACCTGCTTGACTATCTGGTTGTTGATGATCAGGGCAGACAGGGGGAGTATTCCATGGGACGCACCCTTAATGTCAGCAAAGGCGGCATCCTCATGGAAACCCACATTCCGCTACCCCCGGGGCAGCAGGTCATGATCACCCTGGGCCTAAAAGATGAGCTGATAGATGTTATGGGAAAAATCGTCTACAGCACCTACGATGCCGGCCGCCACCAGAACGGGATAGAATTTTTCCACGTAGCCGATGACGACCGGACAGTGCTCAACCGTTACGTCAAGGCATTTCACAAAAGTTTTGTCGAGCCGGACTCCAACTGAGACAGGCTCGACCGAGATCAGGCATCACGCCCGTATGCATCATCAAAGCGGATAATATCGTCCTCACCAAGATAACTGCCGATCTGCACCTCAATCAGTTCCAGCGGAATAACCCCCGGGTTTTCCAGACGATGGATAGTTCCCAAGGGAATATAGGTTGACTCATCCTCGCGCAGCAGGATCTGCTGATCGCCATTGTCCACCTTGGCCGTGCCCGTAACAACTACCCAATGCTCATGACGATGATGGTGCATCTGAGATGACAGCCTGGCCCCGGGATTGACGGTTATACGCTTGATCTGAAACCGTTCATGAATCTCCAAGGTGGTATAGCTACCCCAGGGACGATAAACGGTTGTATGGGTATGAAACTCACCCCGCCCTTCTTTCTTAAGCCGGTTGACAATCTTTTTGACATCCTGGGATCGATCCATGGGGGCCACCAGCACGGCGTCTCCGGTTTCCACCACCAGGGTATCTCGCAGGCCTATGGCCGCCAACAGAGTATCTTC
>CAZQKF010000535.1:0-2044 GCA_964593645.1 uncultured Desulfobulbus sp. | reverse complement strand
AATAATAAATCCGCATCAAATAATCTGCAAAAAGAATTTTGTGAATTTATGAAAAAATGGCATCCTTTAGACCATCACAAGGCATTCATAAAATGGGCCGCCGAGAATCAATCTTCAGTGTTAACGACAAACTTTGATAATACACTTGGAGAAGCCGGAGAATGCAATTTGCATCGCTCCTCCAATAGAAAATTTACGGGGTTTTATCCTTGGGAAAGTTATTATTCAAACAGTGAGATGTCTGATCCAGAAAATCATTTTGCAATTTGGCATATAAATGGGATGCAGCGTTCGTATAAGGCATTGTTAATGCCCTGCTATATCAGAATCAACAACCAGCAGATGACCACGCCGTTCCATTTCTTGTAGAGCGATCTCAAGATTAATCTTTTCCGTATTATCGGAAGGACACCGGCTCAGTTGTTCTACCAGAACTGGCTGCTCAAGGACTGTGTGAGTTCCATCTCGCTGTTGGATATATGCGGCCCAGGGAACAAACAAGGTTGGTGTAAACGCCCGTTTAGCGTTGTGTACGACATACAGATGCACACCCGCTATGTAGATAAGATTTTTGTCTTGATATTTCTTTTCCTTAACAAGTTTCCTGAATGTATGATCAAACTTTTGACGATATTCATACCCCTTTGATCTCGGCGTATAGCCCACATGGCTCGCCTGTACGATTACCAGGTCTGTGTCATGTTCTTCTGGTATTTCCGGATAATTAATCCTGCCGCTTGCTGTACCTATGTCGATAGGAAACGTGCCGAAATGCTTGGTCAAAATAAGTAGTGGATATCCCTGGTCTTCATCTGAACAAAAAGCGCAGGCAAGCCGCATATGCTCGCGCCGAAGGCCAAATTGTTTGCAGAGATTATAGAGACGCGGCGCGAATTCGGAATAATCCATGGCCACGGACTCGGTTTGGAAATCGATGAATGCACCACTCATTGCTGTATTAATTCCCTGAGACTTGATACCAACCAATGTTCATTATCCATTTCTGCCAATGTCATACGTGGATCACATCATCAATCAGTTTTACGGCAGGAAGCTGCGTAGTCCGGAACCATTTTCCTGTGCGCCGGTACCGCTTTGCCCGGTTCCGCAAATGATCGCTTACACTGATCAGTATCATCAGAGTATCCTGCCGGGCGCGGAGATAGGCATCGGTCACGGCCAGTAGATCGCCATGCCTTCGGGTAATCTGAAAATCCAGATCGTTCTCGGCTTCCAATAGTGGCAACACCTGTAACAACTGTGCTTCCACCTTGCCGTTTTCCGGAGATACGTATAGCAGATCCAGCATCGCTTTTTTCTCACGACACAGCGCAATAGCATGATTCACTGCCTCGAGGCTAAATTTCTCATAGCCGGCCAACACCAGCCTGGGAGGCACCACGTCAGGCGCAATCGGACAGGGCCCCTTGTGCCGGGCCAGCACTTCGGTCTTCTGTTCTTCAGTGAGCATCTCTCCGGCGTCGGTGAAGGTCAGCGCATCACCCATTGCCTTCAATATGTCTTTGATGCCTTTTAACATGGCTTCTCTCCTGTAACCTGGGCTGCTAGAAATAGCCCCCCGTTGATCCACACGTGGCGATAAATACTAAAAGCAGGCTACCTGCGAACACCGGCTGTGAACGTGATCTGCAACCATTGGCTGGTTGGTATATCCGGCTTCAAGCTACAGACCCTCTTAAAATTCAACCTTCATTGCGATGAGCGTCAGGAGTAGCAAAAATATTGTTATGACACCTTCTGGTATGCCATCGACCAGAAACACATAACCAACCCAAATACCCCCTGCTGCCAGAATAATTAGCTTACGCAGGTGCTTAAATTTCCTGGCCATCAGCAACACAGCCAGCATAAAAAGGGGGATGAATAACTGCCCTCCTTCCCCGCTAGCACAGCTTCAGGACAAAGAAGCGCAAAACCCGTGTTACTTATAACTGTCTTCATGTGTTCTGTTTTCAAACGTACCAGTCGCTTAGAAGATCAGGTTCATCATCAGCATCATCACCACCAGGAACAGCACAGTCAT
>CAZQKF010000534.1:0-2051 GCA_964593645.1 uncultured Desulfobulbus sp. | reverse complement strand
GCGGCCGCAGGCCGTATAACTCCATCAATTTTATAACCAGCCATGACGGCTTTACCCTGGTCGATCTTGTCAGCTATAATGAAAAGCATAATCTGGCCAACGGCGAGAACAACCGGGACGGCGACAACAACAACATGAGCTGGAACTCCGGGACGGAAGGAGATACCGTCAACTCGGAAATTCTACGTCTGCGCAGCCGCAGAGTCCGTACCATGGCAGTTATCCTGTTTCTGTCCCAGGGCGTACCCATGCTGGTAGCCGGCGATGAATTCGGCCGCAGTCAGCAGGGAAATAACAACGCCTGGTGCCAGGATAATGAAATCAGCTGGATCAACTGGCAGCTGGTAAAGGGCAACCAGGGACTGCACCGTTTTTTTAAAAAGATGATTCGATTGCGTCGTGAGTATCCCATTTTTCGCCGGGCGGAGTTTTTTGAGGACGGCAATGGCGGCGACGAAACCGGGGGGGCTCAGGAAATTATCTGGCAGGGGCTGCGGCCCGGCGAGCAGGACTGGTCGCATGACTGCCGTACTCTGGCTTTTATTTTAAAGGGCGGCCGGCAGACGAACGGCCGGCAGTCTGTTTTTTTTGTGATGCTGAACGGTGACCGGGAACAGGCAGCCACCTTTATCCTGCCTGATTCAGGCAAAAGCCACGACTGGACAGCCTGGAAAAAAATTATTGATACCGACCTGGAATCTCCCCTTGACATAGTCGATCAGGAGCAGGCAGCAGAATGTCTGGGCGGAGACAGCCTCGATGTTGCACCAATGGCTGCAATAGTGCTGCAGGCGGGCAGGGGGTATAAATGAGTTTCAGGCAGACGCTGCTCATGCTGGGCGATTCCCTGGTGGAATGGGGCGACTGGCCGGAACTACTGCCCTCGGTGCGCGTAATCAATCGCGGGATTGCCGGAGAACACGTGGAGGAGTTGGCTATTCGGGTGGCCGATGAGGTGGAGAGTGCTGAAGAACCTGATCATATCCTGATCATGGCCGGAACAAATAACCTGCTCATGGGCAATACTTTTTTCCCGGCAATTTTCAGAAGCATGCTACCCAGGCTGGCGGTTCTCCTGCCGGATGTACCCATTACCCTCAACTCCATCATGCCCATGACCCTGCCCGGGCTGCCGGAGGTCATCGAGGAAACAAACCAGCAGTTAGCCGCAATGGCTAAGGAGAGCGGCTGCCGCTATCTGGACATGACCGAGCCGTTTACAGAGCTCTGCCTGCCTATTACCCGTCCCTGTTTTTTAACAGACGGCGTGCATCTCTCCACTCTTGGGTACCAGGTGTGGGCGGGTGAGATTAGACGCCATTTGACTGAGTCCTGTTGACAGGGGGCGGCCAAGATCTTATAAGTATCTTTCACGATGTAGTATTGACGGTACGTAATCGTACCTGAGCAACCACCACATATTGATTTCTTACAAGGAGAACGACCAATGAAATATTCATTCTGTATCCCTGCTGCCCTTGCCCTGGCCCTGCTGTTCAACGGCCCGGTTTCTGCTGAGGACAAGACACCGGCTCCGGCAAGCAGTGCCGTCAGCCTGGATGGCAAACCGATAAAGGGTAAGGTACTCGAGACAATGGACGCCGCAGGATACACCTATCTCAAAATCGATTCCGAGGAGGGACAGGTCTGGGTGGCCATTCCCCAGAGCAAGGTTGAGGTCGACACCATTGTTATGGCCAATCCGGGCATGGCCATGGCCGATTTTGAATCCAAGACCCTGAAAAAAACCTTTGATGTCATTATATTCTCCTCCGGCCTGGGCGATCCCAACAAACCATTTAACCCGAAGAAAGATTCTGCCATGGGAGCAACCGGCGGTTCAAGCTTTGCCGATGCCATGCAGGCTGAGGCGGCTAGTCCCCACGCCGGCGCAGGTATGGGCGGGGCCATGGGTGGTGCGGCAATGGGCGCACCGTCCGGCGGCTCTTCCACCGCCATTGTACCGGCATCGGAAGTCAAGGTCGACAAGGCAACAGGTGACAATGCCCAGACCATTGGCGAGTGTTTTGATAAGGCCAAAGACCTGGACA
>CAZQKF010000533.1:0-2055 GCA_964593645.1 uncultured Desulfobulbus sp. | reverse complement strand
TGCATTTTCGGGAAATGGCAAGCAGACCGCCGTCATCGAGACAGCTCAGGTAACAGTTTGCCGAGTGCACCAGGGTCACGGTTCCAGGGAGGAAGTCGTCCGGCTTACCGGCATCGACAATCCGGGTTTGGCCATTATCGTCTTGTTTTCTTCCGGAGACAAAAAACAAGAGCCCACCGGTAATTAGTTCAGCAAAGGCGACAAGCCCCAGGAGCATCCATATCTTAGAGAGGAATGTTCTTCGTCCCGGATGTGTCGGTGCTATCTTTTTCTTTGTTACCGGCATTGTCGTCACCAGGGCAGAACGAGTTTCATTCCCGGGCCTCTGAACCAGAGACCTGTTACGGTCAAAGTGGTAATGACCAGGAAAAAAGCGCTCATGACCAGCTGTACCGTCCAGGTTGTTTTTTTTTATCCTGGCCGAGAAAAGGCAAAAGGAACAGAAAAACGGCAAAGGCAAGAGGGAGAATACACAGGGCCGGGTTCAGGAGCAGTCCGGTCATAACCTGCACAGAGAATATCAGGGCGGCTACCCCGCCCAGTCCCCAGGTTAGGGTGAATCGCAATGCCCCTGCCGAAACTTTGCGCGGTCTGAAATGGAGCAGGAAATTAGTCTTCACATACAGTGGTATATTGTTAACAGTCAAGAGGGGAAGCTTGAAAAGACCAGGATCTGCACCCAACGTCAAGGTCTACAGAGAATATTATATGCAGGGTTTATGCCCTCGTCAGGGCGTTCTGCACGGCCCGACCAAGCTGACTGATCACATACGGTTTTTTAAGAAAGGCATGGGCACCGAGTTTAAGCGTTGCCTTGACATCGTTGCTTTCTGAAAATCCGCTGACAATGATGGCCTTTTGCCGGGGATACAGTCGCAGTATCTCCTCATAGGTCTTGCGCCCGTTCATGCCGGGTTCCATGAGCATATCCAGAACAAGCAGATCCACCGGGCTGTCTCGAACAAAAGAAAGGGCCTGCTCCCCGGATTGCACAGCATCGGCTTGGTATCCCAGGTTCTGCAGCATTTCAACGGCTATTTCCCGTAACTGCAGTTCGTCATCTACAACGAGAATATGTTCGCCATGTCCCTTGAAATCAGTTGCTGTTTTGTCCTCTATAGACAGGTTTTCTTCTGCGCAGGGGGGGAAATAGAGGTCAAAGCGTGTCCCGTTTTTTTTGCTCTCCACTATAATCTTACCGTCATGGTCTTCCATGGTGTTCCAGACAATGGCTAGGCCGAGTCCGGTGCCGCTTTTTCCCATGATTTTTTTGGTATAAAACGGTTCGAAAATATGTTCCAGATCAGCTGGTGGAATACCGGGGCCGTTATCCTGTACGCTGAGGACAACATACTCACCGGCAGGGATGGTGTTGTGTGCGGCTAAGGCACTGTCAACACGCCGGTTGGAAGTGGAAATAGTGATAGCCCCGGAGTCGGGTATGGCTTCTGCGGCATTCATCACCAGGTTCACCAGACATTTTTGAACATGAACCGGCGAGCAGAGAATGGTGGAAGGGGCAGCAGACAGCTGATGGGTAACTTCTATCTGGTGGTATGTGGCTCGTAATTTTATACATTCAGGTGAATCTTTGTATTTCTGGACGAGCGCGTTCAGCTGGTGCGGTTTTCTGCTGCTTGCAACCCCTCGGGCCACGGTGAGCAAATCATCAACGATCAATGCCGCCCGCCTGCCGGAATCATGGATTTGCTCAAGGGGTTTTCGCAGCTCGCTTTCCCGGGGGATTTTCTGGAGCAGCAGTTCGGGATAGCCGATAATTCCGGAGAGAATATTGTTGAGATCATGGGCGACCCCGCCGGCCATAAGGCCGACCATTTCCATCTTGTTTGATCTGTGTTTCTGCTGTTTTATTTTATTGCTCGCTGTTATGTCACGCAGCATACCGGTCAGGAGGATTGGTTTGCCGTTTTCATCAAAAGTAAAATCAGCATTGACCGAAGCATCATAGGAATCACCGTTTTTTTTCCTGAATTTCAGCTCAACATTCCGCACAGTTCCCTCGTCGTGCAGGGAATCCAGCAGTAGTTTACGGTC
>CAZQKF010000532.1:0-2056 GCA_964593645.1 uncultured Desulfobulbus sp. | reverse complement strand
CATGCAGGACAGTTGCGGTCGTAGTCGTCCTGATGCTCTGTGGCAGGATCTTCCCACCTGGCAACAAACGCCGGGCTATTTTAACACCGGCTTTATCCTCTGGCTGGATAATCTGGCCCGCGGCTGGGATTTGCTGGAGTTTGCCCGTATCCTCTATCGCATGCTCGGCCGGGAAAAGGCTTGGGTTGCGGGCAGAGATGCGGCTGATGTTGACAGATATGATTTGAGTGATACTGCAGCCCATGCTGGACTTTCCGGAGAACAACTGACGGCTCTGCTGCAACGGGCACACGTCTTGCTGGGGGAGGATCAGCCCAGATATCAGTTTTTCGACGACGTGAGTTCTGCAGAGTAGATTCGCTGTTGAATCCTGGCTGTCAGCCGGGTGGACTTTTCAGATTCATCCGTACTGAGATCCAGGCAGTACTGTTGGTGGAGCTGATTTGCACCGGGGAATTCCTGATCCCGGGCAATGGACATCCAGGCGCAGCCGGAAATTCGCTCAGCTGGTGATGTGTTTAAATACAGATTGGCCAGCATAAAGGCCGCTTGCGGCCAGCCTTGGAGGGCTGCCTGCTCATACCAGTGCTGCGCCTTTGCTGTATCCTGGGCAACTTGAACTCCGAATTCATACTTCATGCCGAGATACAGACAGGCCCCGGCCACTCCGGCGGCTGCGGCCTTGGCAAACCAGTACACGGCCTGCTTGGGATCACGCTTGCCAAACCCCCGGGTGTCATACATAAGGCCCAGGCTGAACTGCGCCTCGCTGTCTCCCTGCTCTGCAAGTTCTTGCGTATCAATAAAGAGCTGATCTTGACCACCTGTCGCAGGTGCTGCGCTCAGCAGACAGAGTTGTATCAGGAAAAACAGGGTCAGGAGCAGTCGTGATATGGTATTGAATGCATGGAGTATCATGGTCGTCGACATAGGGGCAGACAGCAAATTATACTTTTTTAAACTCATCCAGTCTCAGCTGCAGAAAATCACCTGGAAACGATGCGGCTGCAGTTGTCTGTTCTGCTGCCTGTACGATCTGGCGAGCCAGGGTCCCCCCGGCCGTATTGCGCACCTGTTCATCGCCGAGCACCAGTCGGGTAACCTCTCGGGCCGTGAGCTTTTCAGCAGGTCTGGACGGTAAGAGTCTGCCGGCGCCATTGTCATCATTTTTGTACAGCAGGCCCCCCTGGAGGAGCAGGGTAATAGTTCGATTAATATCTGCTTCATTTTCACCGGGAAGGGCCGTCAGCAGCTGTTGCATGGATGTAGGATGGGCAAAGGCGAAATTAGTGTAAACTTCCAGCAGGATATCAAAGGCCCGCTGCAAAGCCAGCTGAGGTTTGCCCTTATTGTCGGGCAGCTGGTAGTTGTTGCGGTTCTGGATGGCATAGGCAAGCACGGCGCCCAGCAGGATAAACGTCCAGCCCAGTTGAATCCAGACCAGCAGCAGCGGCACTGTGGCAAAAGAACCGTAAATGGCATTATATTTGGAAACACCGATCTGGAGGACTATATATCCCCGCTGGACAATAAACCAGAAAATCGAGGCAAAAACTGCCCCGCACAGGGCAGGCATAGTCTTGACTTTGACATGGGGGAAAAAAAGGTACATCATCATCAGCGACATGGTGATGAAGATAAACGGCAGCAGGGTAAAGAGCATCTGCACAAGCCAGGGTGAGGGGATAACCGTATTAATATACCCCATCATTCCGGTGCTTTCCAGAACAGCATCTCCGGCAATGGCAATGTTTATGGAAATGGGCAGCAGAACAAGCAGGGCGAGATAATCCATCATCTTGCGGAACAGGGATCTGCCGCGCTTGGTATGCCAGATACTGTTCATGGCATCTTCCATTGAGCTGAAAACGAGGATAACGACAATAAGGAGTCCAGCAATACCAAAGGCACCGAGTGCGGCAAAGTTGGTATTGTCGACATATTTGAAGATGGTTGCAACTGTGTCATGCAGGTGGCTGTTCAGTGACGGGACTGTCTCCTGGGATGTATCGGTTTCCAGGGTATTTGACGTGCTGCTCCCGGCTTTCTCAGCCGG